>CAYJJM010000068.1:0-1522 GCA_964370515.1 uncultured Oscillospiraceae bacterium
AATTTAAGGTTATCTATGCAAGGAATAGTTCCTGTTCCTGGCCATACAAGGTTTAGGATTTCTCCTGTCATTTGCATAGTATTTGCTGTACCCATTGAAGGGCATGCTCCAAACGATGGGCATACACACTCTTCCATTTCATTTAGTTCTTCTTCACTCTCAGCACTTAAAATAGCTACATCGAATTGAGCTTGAACCATTTTTTCTCCTTTGTAAAGACCAGCCGTCATAGATCCGCCAGTTACACATAGAGTAGGAATGTTTAATCTTGCCATTCCCAAATAGCAACCTGCAATAATATTGTCACAAGAAGCAACAGTTACAAGTCCATCAAAGTTATGAACTTTTGCAACGAATTCTATGGATGCAGCAACTACATCTCTTGCAGCCTGTTCATATTTCAATTCAGGTGCACCGTTTGCCACATTTCCGCAAGTAGCAGGAACTCCAAATTCAATTGGAACTCCACCAGCTTCCCAAATTCCTTGTTTGATTTTTTCTGTTAATGAACGAAGATGTGCAGTTCCTGGAGAACCCTCCATAAATGTATTCGCAACACCTATATGAGGTTTTTTTCTAATATCGCCATCACTATAGCCTGCCCCTTTCATCATTGTTCTTCTGTGAACAGCATGTTTGCCATTCCAATACGATCTTGTAGTATCCATTTTTTCTCCTTTCTTCTACTGTATAGGATTTGATTTTGATAAACTTTCGCCTTCATCCTCTTAGTTTCATTCCTATTGACAGTAACTTTAACGTTTTAACCATGTATGCTTTTATACTTTACGAATTTTATTTAATGTAATCTGAAGGTATATTTAGGCTTTCTTGGGCAATCTTTTCATTTACCCTTTCAACATACTTGTCCCCTGCTATTTGATCTACCGAAACTGATATGTCTTTTTCTTGCCAAATTTCCAAATTCACTAAAGCCTTGTGGAGCTTAGATGAAATTTCATCTATTTCTTCTTTCTTTCTTCCTGAGTACAAACTCAGACTAATATGTGGCATTTTTTCTCCTAACTTATCTTTCCCAACGCATTCCTTTGCCTGCTTCAATAGCCTTTTCATAAACTGCTTTTGCGGTAACAAGATCTTGTGTACCGATGCCAACTGTTTTGAAAACAATTATTTCTTCATCATTTTCTCTGCCAACTATTTTGCCGTTTATAAGTTCCCCTATTTCTCCTGTGAAATCTTTTTCTGTAATTAGGCCTTTCTCTAAAGGAATAATGATGTCACCAGCTTCTATTAATACATCTGACTTTGAATCAAAGTATATTTTACTCGCTTTGACTAAAATTTCTGGATCCATTTCTTGCATGTGAGGTTGATATGATCCTACACAACTTATTGTAATTCCGGGCTTACATTTTTTCGCGTCAAATACTGGTTTATTTGATGGTGTGACAGTAATTAATAGATCCGCATTTTCAACAGCTTCATCTGATGTCATTGCAACTTTTATTTCTGTTCTAAATGCAGAAAACTTTTTCGTCATATTTTCCACAAAGGCAGC
>CAYJJM010000068.1:1532-2353 GCA_964370515.1 uncultured Oscillospiraceae bacterium
TATCTATAGAAGAATCATATACCATAACTGCATCTAAATCCCTTGCTGTCATCATAGCTTCTAGCTGAGACTCTGCTTGACTTCCTGTACCAATTAATGCTCCAACCTTTGCATCTTTTCTTCCTAGTAAATCAAAGCATGCTCCTGACGCGGCACCTGTTCTGATTTCAGTTATTGAATTTCCATTTAAAACAGCAGCAATTTCTCCAGTTGTAGCATCAACCAAAACAACTTGTGCTAGTAATGAAGGCAACCCTTTATTAACATTTTCAGGGTATATATTTACAATTTTCAACGTTGCTGCATCCATTTCTTCTGCATATGCCGGCATAAACAATAATGTGCCATTGTGTTTTTTTGCAGGTAAATTTATGCGAAGTGGATTATCAGATTTCCCATCAGAGTAAATAGCAAAAGCTTCTTTTACAGTTTCTATTGCCATTTCCATTGTAAACACATCCTTAATGTCATTTTTAGTTAAAAGTAGCATTTATGAAATTCCTTTCTTTTATCCTAAGCAAAATCCATGTTTTACTGGATCTCTTTCATCAAGCATGAACTGGCTATATCCAGTTATATAAGCACTTCCTGAAATTTGAGGTACAATTGCTTCAAAATCTCCAACCTTAGTAACAGAAAGTATTTTACCTATAAATTTAGTGTTTATAACACTTTCGTAAACAAAATCTTCTCCAACAGAAAGTTTCCCTTTTGCATAAAGTGTTGCAAGTTTTGCAGAAGTTCCTGTTCCACACGGTGAGCGGTCAATTTGGCCATCAAATATAGTTATATTTTGCATGTCTGCATCTTTTGATTTTGCC
>CAYJJM010000068.1:2363-4548 GCA_964370515.1 uncultured Oscillospiraceae bacterium
TCTGGTAATTCTGGATGCTGTACCTCTACCTGCTCATTTGTTGCATCAATTATTGCCATTCCTATTTCAGTAAGTTTAGACGCATTTTCTGGACAGATATCAAGTCCTATTTCCTTTGAATTTACTACAGCAAAAAAGCTTCCTCCAAAAGAAATATCCATTTTTATTTTTCCTATTGAAGGTACATCTACTACCACATCTTCTTTATATAAAAATGCTGGTACATTTTGGAATGAAACCTGTTCAGCTCTACCGTCTTTAACTTTTGCTTTGATTGTTACTAGTCCAGCTGGAGCTTCCTGCTTTATAATTGTTTCAGGTTCCTTCACATCTACCAACCCTGTTTCTATGGCAATTGTAGCTACAGCTAGAGTTCCATGTCCACACATATTATGAAAATCATGTCCATGCATAAAGATTACACCGTAATCTGCTTCTTCCATAGTTGGTGTAGTCAAAACTGCTCCAAACATGTCATTATGTCCTCTAGGCTCTCTCATTAATGCTGGTCGGTTGTAATCATAGTTTTCTGCAAAGTATTCTTTTTTCTTCATCATGGAGTTTCCCTTTAAATTAGGTACCCCTCCCACTACGCATCTTAGGGGCTCTCCCATTGTATGAGATTCTACAGTGAATATTGTTTTTTCGCTTTTCATTTAGCCCTTCCTCCTATATTGTTTTCATAGTAAATTGTACCATCAGTTTAGTTGATAGCCTTTCCCCTGTCTATTCACAAGCTGACACAAAAAAAAGAAAAAAATATATCGGCATTTTCATCAAAAAACAACCTGCCGTGTATTCGTTATATTTGTATATTTTTTTTCTCTTTTTTCGGCATTGACGTATCTATACTATTAATAATTTATCTCTATTATATTCTCTATTTAGAGAATTTTCACATATGTGTTTATATACATACAATCACAGTGATTCTAGAGTTCTCCTATTATCTCTACTGCTTTCAAAGCATATAATCAATTTATAGCTGTTCTTTACTTGTTAGAAAAAAAATGAGGAGATACGTATTTATGCATCCTCCCCAATTAAGAGTATATTAATTTTCTTCTTCTTTTTTACAAATTAATTTTATTAAATGTTTTTTTTCTTTGTTTATATTCCTATCCGAAAGGGAAACATTTATTAATTTCTTGATTTTTATTCAAATGGCATCATGTCCAAAATTATAAAAGCATATAAAAGTTCATTTTTTATATATGGATCATTTATATCTTTTCCTATTATTTTTTCTATTTTTTCAAGTCTATATTTCAAAGTATTTCTATGAACATATAAAACTTTTGCTGCTTGAAGAATATTTCCATTTTGAAGCAGGAATTCCTTTAGTGTATGCAGAAGTTCCGATTCTGAATTTTTATCTGCTTCATATACTTTCATTAAGTAATCATTTCTAAATCGTAATAGTTTTGACTTATCATCCACATAAAAAATCATTTGATAGCTACCGATATCAGAAAAGCTCTTTACATCCTTTGACATCATAGTCTTTTTTATAACATCTATTGTAAAATTTGCTTCTTCTATACTATTAAGAATCTCACCATGCCCTTCAACAATACTGCTATATCCAAGGTACACTTGGTATATATCTTGTTCCATATTAATATATTGATGAATTTCTTCAAGTTTTCTTTTCATTTCAACAAACTCATCATTATTGTCAGCATAGAGAACATAATCAATGGTTTGAAAGTTTTTCTTGCAAATTTGGCATATTTCAAATTTTTCATAAAATTTTTCCATATACTTTGTTAGTATATTAAAAAAATCCGCTATACTATTTTTCTCACCTTTCTCTTCCTTGCAGGCTATTGCAAAAGATACCGCTAAAAAATTTGAGTTTAATGGTATCCCATTTAATGAAAAAAGTTGATTCATGTCCTTGTTAGAACAATTTCCACCAACTAATTGTTCTAGTATACATGTGTTTTGTCGCATATAATATTTTTTTTCAAAAATTAAATTGTACACTTCACGCGAAAGTTCATAGAAGCTAATTACTCCTCGAACAAAAAGCAAAGGTATATTTAATGCATCAGCTTTATCGATTACACTTTGAGGCAACTCTTTAAAATTGATCCCGCCTTCCACAAGTATAGCTCCACACTTACAAGAAAAAGCTTCTTCTACAAGTTGTAAAAGATTTTCTTCATCAACTCCATGTTCG
>CAYJJM010000068.1:4558-5414 GCA_964370515.1 uncultured Oscillospiraceae bacterium
TCAACGATAGATTTAGTATGTTTAGGATAAACTCCACCTATTTTTCTATCAAGAGCGTTTTTTCCAGCTTTCACTTTTACATTGCTAAAAATATCTAGTTCTAATAAATTAATGCATTTTGTCATATAACACTCCTTCCTTACTTTATATATCTACTAAAGTATTTCTCCTGTATTTTGTTCATTTTTTTAATAGACTTCCGGTATTTTCCCACTCCTAAAAGCTTCTATTAATTTCTTTAGCTCCTCAACTTCATTTTTTAATGGAATTCCCGTATCAGAATCTTTGATTTTTAGTTGATTTACTAGGGTTTTAACTATTGTCATATTAGGTCTATGGAAAGTACAAGAGCCATCTTCATTCATTCCTGTATATGGTTTATGTTCCACAAGTGCCATATGGAAAGAATTGAAGATTAATGTATATCCAGCGATTCCCGTTGTTTTTTGATAAGCCTTAGAAATTCCACCATCAATAATAAATCTTAATCCTTCGGCTCTTACTGGGCTTTCCCCTTCTTTTATTTTAACAGGTACATGCCCATTTAAGATTACGCTGCTTCCATCTATTGGAAGTCCAAATTCTTTCAATATTTTTTGGCAGGTTTCCTTCTTGTCAATATGCTTATAATAAGGAGCCGTAATTTCTTTATGAGTGCTTTTATCATCTATAAAACATCTTTCAAAAGTTGTCATTTGATCTTTGCCAAAAAAAGGAGATTTAGGTCCAAGCCACAGATACCAGATTAAATCAGCTGCAGTTTCTCTTTCTTTTTGAGAAGAAAAATTAAAATATGCTTTTCGTACTTGCTTATCAAGATAGTCAAATAGAGCTTTTCCTTTATACATTTCTCCAT
>CAYJJM010000068.1:5424-7187 GCA_964370515.1 uncultured Oscillospiraceae bacterium
TCCTCAAAGGCTCCTTCTTCTGTAAATGGAACACACCCGTGGAACAAAAGATTTCCATTGGCAATTTTATACATCGCCCCACTACTAAACAAAAAGTCAATATGCCTCTTAAGTTTTTCACTATTAAGAATTGAAACAGAAAGAGCCTCTAGTAGATCCGTCTCTTCTTTTGTCATCTTAAATGGATCCATAGGGTCTACAGTAGGGAAATTTTTATCCCTCAATGTATATTTTTCTCCTTTTATTTCTATGATTCCATTTTCATAATCAATCTTTTCCAATGAAAGTCTATTTTCCAATTTGAATTCAGGATTGTTTTTTATTATTTGCCCTTCAAGTTTAAATTGACAAATTGCTATAGCCTTATGCATCTTTGCTGCTAACTCATCCTCTAATCCTCCATATGCATTTTCATCTATTCCTTTTGGATAAAAAAAAGTACACGGATCATCTTTGTAAACTTTTTCTGCAAATATAGCCAGAGGTCTTAGGTTTATACCATATCCAACTTCTATCATATCTATATTTCTATAAGAAATATTTATTCTCAGAAGATTCGCAATACAAGCTTTATTTCCTGCTGCTGCTCCAATCCAAAGAATATCATGATTACCCCATTGGATATCTACATCATGATGGTTCATTAAAAAATCCATAATATAATCTGGGTGAGGACCTCTGTCGTAGATATCACCAATTATATAAAGTTTGTCCACTGCAAGTTTTGTTATAACTCTTGCGATTTTTTCAATATACGGTTCTTCCACACCTACATCTAATATTGATTTTATAATTTCATTATAATATTGAAGTCGATTTGTTTCCCCATCCGCATGCAAAAGCTCAGACATACTATAATCCCAATATTTTGGCAGCCTTTTTCTTGCTTTAGATCTAGTATATTTTGTAGAAACCGCTCTGCAAACTATAACCATATTATAAATTGATTTATAATACCATTCTTTTAATTCTTTCTCAGATAAAAGATTTTTTTGCCTTTCCATTTCAATTCTTGGTTCATATATTAATGCTGCAAGTTCATCTCTTTCTTCAGTCGAAAGTTCATCTTTAAAAGCTTCATCAATCTTGCTTCTTATTACACCTGATGCACTTTTTATCATATGAGCAAATGCATCATACTCCCCATGTAAGTCACTCAAAAAGTATTCTGTGCCTTTTGGAAGGGCTAAGATAGCATTTAGGTTTATTATTTCAGCTGCTGCTGCAAATTCATTTGGATATTTTTTTGATAATAATTCTAAAATCCTTCTTTCTTGCATTTTTTACCTCTTTTTTAATCTTCGATTTTTTCTATATTCCCACCAAGAGAACGAAATTTTTCAACGAATTTTTCATATCCTCTTTCAATATGATATATCTCACTGATTTCTGTTTCCCCTTCAGCGACAAAGCCTGCCAAAACAACTGCTGCTCCAGCTCTTAAATCGGTGGCTCTCACTTTCGCTCCTCTAAGTTTATTTACTCCTTCTATTATGGCACTTCTATTTTTCACTTTTATCTTTGCACCCATTTTTTCCAATTCTTTTACATGCATATACCTGTTTTCAAATACACTTTCTATAACTACACTAGAACCTTCTACTAAGGTTAAAAATGCCATAAATTGTGCCTGCATGTCAGTAGGAAATCCTGGATATGGTAGTGTTTTTATATCAGTTGAAACTAGCTTTCTTTCAGCTCCCTTTACCACTACTGCATCTTCTAGTTCTTCTATCTCTACTCCACATTCCCTAAGTTTTGCT
>CAYJJM010000069.1:0-5001 GCA_964370515.1 uncultured Oscillospiraceae bacterium
TACTGACTTTAGTTTTATTAGTATTTTTCTCTAAACGAAATCAAATGCCTCGTGCTTTGGGAGAAATTTATGATAAAGGTAAAAGGTAATAATAATAATAATAATAATAATGAGGATGAGATTGGAGAAATGTGCTTACACATATTAGCACTTGTATTGATAAGGAACATTACAAAATTCAATTCAAATTTCAAAATATAATAAAGGCGGAGAAATATAATAATAGAACTTCTTTAATTACTATATTTCTTCGCTTAAAACTTCCCATCGCTCATATAATACTGCTAGACTTTCTTTTATTTTTTCTTTCTCTACAGATAGTTCTTTGCATTTTGCCATATCAGTATATACTTCTTCCAAAGTAAGAGCTTCGTTTATTTCTTTGTCTTTATCTTCTAAAAAATGGATTTCTTCTTCTACCCTTTGGAGTTCATTTTTTTTCTTCCGTCTTGCTGCTTCAAGCTCTTTCTTAGCTTGCCAACTTTCCTTTGCTTCTGATTTATTTGAATTTTTCTTTGGATATTTATCATTTTTTTCTATGTTTTCGTTTTTCTTTTCCAAATAGTAATCATAGTTTCCAATATAATTCGTAAATATTTCCTCTTTTAATTCTAGTATTCTAGTGGCTGTTTCATTTACAAAGTACCTATCATGCGAAACATATAGTATTGTTCCCGTATATAGTCTTAAAGCATGTTCTAATATCTCTTTTGATGTAATATCCAAATGGTTTGTAGGTTCATCTAATATTAAAAAGTTAGACTCTGAAAGCATGAGTTTTGCCAATGAAACTCTTCCTTTTTCTCCCCCACTTAAAGTCTTAATTTGTTTGTAAACATCATCTCCTGTAAAGAGAAATGCAGCTAAAGTGTTTCTTATTTTGATGTGAGTAAGAGTTGGATAAGCATTGTGAATTTCTTCAAATATTGTATTTTCTATATTTAAAACAGCATATTCTTGATCATAATAGCCTATATGAACATTTGTCCCTATTGCTATTTCACCACTGTCATTTGATACTTTGCCATTAATAATCTTAAGTAAGGTGGATTTCCCTGTACCATTGTCGCCTATAACAGCAACCCTTTCTCCTCTTTGTATTTTGAAATTTGTGTTATCAAAAAGCTTTTTGTTATCATAAGATTTTGAAATTTCAAATACATTCAAAACATCCTTACCACTTGTTATATTAGGCTCCAAGTTAATATTCATTTTACTTGATTCTGCAATAGGTTTATCTATTTCCTCTATTTTACTTAATAATTTTTCCCTACTTTCTGCCCTTTTGATGGATTTTTCTCTATTAAATGACTTTAATTTCTCTATAACTTCTTTTTGATGTTTTATTTCTTGTTGTTGCTTTATATATTCTTTAACTTTCATTTCTCGCAAAATTTCTTTTTTTTCAGCAAATTGATGATAATTTCCTCTATACATAGTTATTTTCAAGTCTTCAATCTCTACTACTTTTGACACGACTCTATTTAAAAAATATCTGTCGTGAGATACAATTAATACTGCACCTCTATAACTAGCTAAATAGTTTTCTAGCCAACTTATAGAATTTATATCCAAATGATTTGTAGGTTCATCCAAGAGCAATATATCTGGGTTCATTAATAATAGTTTACCCAAAGAAACCCTTGTTTTTTGCCCACCTGACAATGTTTTTACTTTAAGGTTAAATTCTTCCTCGTTAAAAGATAATCCTTTTAAAACGCCAATTATTTCGCTTTTATAAGCATATCCATTGGCACTTTCATAGTCTAGGGTCATATGATTGTACTTTATAAGTTCTTCTTCTAATTCATCGCCTTCCAGAGTTGTAATTTTTTCTTCTTGCTCTCTTAGCTTTTTCTCCATTAGCTTAATATGAGCTTTTGCCGAGGCTACTTCTTCAAAAATAGTATTTTCAGACTCCATACTTTGATGTTGAGATAAATATCCAATAGTTTTATCTTTTGTTATAGTAATAGTTCCACTATCTAATGATTCTTCTCCTATAATCATTTTTAATATTGTGGATTTTCCTGCACCATTTAGTCCAACTAATGCCACTTTTTCCTGATCTTCTATATGAAAAGACCCGGATTTTATTATTGTCCGTTCCCCAAAGGCTTTTTCAATTTTGTTACACGCTAAAATCATTTTAAAGTTCTCCTAGAAAGTTTATTCTGTATCTAATTTTTCTCTTATATATGTAAATCTTGTAATTGTTTTTCCCTGTATAGTTACTTCTTCATTCCACATACTTGCTGGCCTTACCCAGATGCCATAGTCCCCATATAAAGCACGATATACCACCATATCTTCTAGACTTTCTGAGTGTTTTGCTATATGAAGTAACTGATATTCATTTCCTTTATAGTGTTTGTATATTCCTTTTTTTATATTTTTCACAGTCTTATCCTCAAACAACAGTTTTTCAACATTTCTTTATCTTAAACCCAAAGTTTCCTCATAAGAAATTATAGTCTATATAACTACTTTCGTCAATAAAGTAACAATGCGTCTTAATCTTAATCTTAATTTTATAGCTTATTTAATAATTTAATTTATGTTATAATCATTAAGCAAACAATTAACTATATTATTAATATTTTTTGAAAACTTGATTTGGTTATTTGTAATAAATTTATGCTCAGCCATTTATTGCTCAGTATTAAGAAATATCACTTTAAAATGACAAATAGCCAATATAAAGAATCCGAGGAGGATAAGTATGAAATTTAAAATGATTCTCAACAATTTTAATGTTCTAGATTTAGAAAAATCTATGCAGTTTTACGAAGAGGCTCTTGGATTAACAGAGGTCAAACGAATAGAAGCAGAAGATGGCAGCTTTATTATAGTTTATCTTGGGAATGAGCAATCCCCTCACTGGCTAGAGCTTACATGGCTTAAAGGTTGTGAAAGCCCTTATAACTTAGGTGATAATGAGTTCCACCTTGCCTTTGAAGTAGATGATTATGAAGGAGCTCTCAAAAAACACAAAGAAATGGACTGCGTCTGCTTTGAGAACACAGAAATGGGAATCTACTTCATTTCTGACCCAGATGGATATTGGTTGGAAGTGCTTCCTCAAGGCATGTAGCCTCCAGTTCATCCAGTTACGGTGGATTGTATAGAATAGGCAATTGGACAAATGTAGCCTCATAAAATATCTAAGTCTATAAAAGCAAATTAGCACTAGTAAACAAGTACAATGATAGGAGAATCGAAGTATAAATGAAAATCATTATTTCCCCTGCAAAAAAGATGAATGTGAGTAATCATATTTTTTTGCATAAGAATTTACCAAAGTATATTTCCAAAACTAAGGAAATTTTGGACACTTTAAAAAATATGTCCCCTACCCAGCTTCAAAATCTTTGGAAGTGCAATGACTCTATTGCCCAATTAAATTTAGAAAGACTAAAAACCATGGATTTGCAAGAAAATTTAAGTCCTGCCATCTTTTCCTATGAGGGCATTCAGTATCAATATATGGCTCCAAATATCTTAGAAACCTCTCATTTAGATTATCTCGAAAAACATCTTAGAATATTATCTGGATTTTACGGAGTTTTAAGACCTTTTGATGGTGTCGTTCCCTATCGTCTAGAAATGCAAGCCCCTCTTTCACTTAGTAATAGTGCGAATTTGTATGATTTTTGGAAAGATGCATTGGCTACAGAACTGCAACAGGACAATAAATTAATTATTAATCTTGCATCAAAAGAGTATAGCAAGTCAATCAGTAAATTCCTAAATTCAGACTCTCTGTTTTTGACTATCACTTTTGGCGAATTCATAGATGGGAAGGTCAAAGAAAAAGGGACAATGTGTAAGATGGCACGGGGACAAATGGTAAGGTGGCTTTCAGAAAACAATATCACAGAAGCTCTCCCCATAAAAAAATTCAACGAACTAGGTTATTCCTTTGTAGATGAGCTTTCAAGCCCTTCGAATTATGTTTTTGTAAAATAGTATATGCATTTTTATATTTATTCTATTCTATTAATTTTTTTATTTAACTATCTAGCTTATCTACACTTCTATACTTTATAGTACATTTGGTTTTTGCTAGTTGGTTTATCCGGTATAGTTGCTTTTATTAAGCCTTCTTTGATAGCAGGGCCTATATAGTTTTTTCTTAAGGTTTCTTTGGACTTAACATTTAATTTCTTCATAATTTCATTAGCCGAAAGAGGAATATCAAAGTTTAGCACATTTAATAATTCCATTATAAATCTATTATTAGTTTTTTGAAATTTAGAATTACTAAGCTGCTCTAGTTCTTCATATATCATTTTAAGCATAAATTCTATAAATACAATTGAATTTCCTTTTTTGTTACAAGTATCAATCGAATAATAATACTCTTGTTGGTATTTTTTAATTCTTGATTCAATTGGCATATATTCAAATAACTCTTTATAGTTAGATAATATTACATTTTGCCATAATCTAGCTGTTCTTCCATTTCCATCTGAAAATGGATGTATGAATACAAATTCATAATGAAATATGGACGATAAAATCAAAGGATGTATTTCTTCTTTGCTCTCATTTAGCCATTTAAATAAATCATTCATTAGGATTGGAACATTAGCGTGTGGTGGTGCCATAAAAATACATATATCACCGTCAAATACACCTACAGAACTTTTTCTAAAATCTCCTGCATCTAAGGTTAAGGATTTAGTAATAATTCCTTGAACATACAATAAATCTTTTATGTTATAAGGATCTAATTCATTTATAATTGAGTATGCTTCATAAGCATTTTTGACTTCGATAATATCTTTTTCTTTACCCAACACTTTTTTCCCATTAATTACATCTTTTACTTGTTCAAATGTCAAAGAGTTCCCCTCAATAACTAAAGATGAATGGATGGAGACTATTTTATTATTTCTTCTCATAATAGGCATTTTATCTAAATCATAATAATTACTTAAATTACCTACTAGTTCCATTATTTTTGATACATAGTCTAGCATTTTATTTGTTATTTCA
>CAYJJM010000069.1:5011-5336 GCA_964370515.1 uncultured Oscillospiraceae bacterium
CATATTATGATTAATCATCTTCCTAATGTATATATTATATCATTAAGAAAGCAAGATTCAAGTATCTTGCTTAAATCTTGCTTAAATCTTGCTTGTTTTAATAATTTGTAGCAAATCATATAATGTCAAAAGCACAAATAAGCAATTGCTTTATTTGTACTTTTGCTAGTTATATTTATATTCGCAAAATTTTAATTTGTGCTTGCTAATTTTTCTTTATTTATTTTCATTTGCATTGCAAATCCAATAAACCCAACCACTATTAATGGTGCAGAAAACATTATATATACAACAAAAAATAGGAGTCCAACAGAATAACATATTG
>CAYJJM010000069.1:5346-7157 GCA_964370515.1 uncultured Oscillospiraceae bacterium
TTGCCGCTACTAAAGCTGCCCATGGCTTTTTTATCCCAAAACCTATCCATCCAAAAATAGCCCCAATGCCTGTTATTATTCCATGTGGTGCAACTAAAACAGATGCTATGGCTGCTCCTGCCGCATCATATGGATCCACGCTATTTGTCGCCGTTCCAAAATATATGACCAAATAGGCAACATAGGCTGTTGCTAATATTGCTGAAACCAATAAAAATTTGCTTCTTTCTTTAAACATAATAATTCCTCCATTTTCTTACATCATGTATTCATATAATATCTTACCACTTTTTTTAAAAAAAAATCACTTCTGCTCTATAGCGTACTTTTAGATTATAAGCCTATACTATAGTTCAAACTCAAAAGCATAATTATCATAAAATATATTATCATAATAAACAAGTTTAAGCTCTGGATCATCAGTTGGTTGTTCAAATACGATTGTTCCTGAAACACTCCCTCCAGGCTGTAAGTCTCCATACCCTATATCTGTATCATCATTTATAAGAGTAAATGCATCGCTATCTTCCTGCCCATGGGAGTTAATTATAGCCCAATCAAAACTGTTATATGATATTTTTGCTAAAGAATTGTTTTCAATCTTTAGATGAACTATAACATACTCATTTCCTGCTTCAGGTGTATCCCATCCTTCTCCTTGGGAATATTCAACCTTTTCTAATGTATAGTCTACTCCAGCATTTGTAATAGTATCTCCCACTGTATCTGGAACATTGACCACAAGAGATGCTACAACCTCCCGCAAAAATTCCTTATGTTCTTGTGAGTATAAAGTTTCATCCACCTGAAATATAAAATAATATGAATATTTACCGACTGTTATAAAATAAATGATACTCACAATTGTCCCTGTCTCTTCATCTGTGCCTTTCATAAAAACTGTACTGTATTCCCCTACAGTTTCTTTTTTGACTCCATCTATTTTATCATTTCCTATGGTTTTAGTTTTTTCAACCTCTTCAACCATAGCGTCATTTAGTCGCTCTATATCAGAATTTGTCATCTTTCCACCAAGATTAGTTGGTGTTGCAACTATCAACTGCCCTTCATTTGAATTTTGAGAAAAAAGATATTTTTTAGTTCCATCCTCATCTTCTTCTACAATCCATTCAGACGGTACATTATATGTAGTACCATTTTCAAAAGTCTCCACTGAATCAAGAGTATAGTCAAATTTGTAACCACTCGTTACAATAAGTAGTACCATCAGACCAGCAAAAACCACTGCAACCACTGCGATTATAATCATCTTAATTTTATTTGATAGTTTTTTTCGAGGATTTTTCTGCCTTTTGTTTTTTTTAATAGAAGGATTAATATCCTTTTCTATCTTTTTTCCACAATTAGGACAAAAGTCTTGATTTTCTTTTATTGGATTTTCGCATTTATTACATTTTAGTATTTGGATTTCTACCTCTTCTTTGGTTTCTGGATTATTTTTCTTTGTTTCTTCTATTAAGGCTTCTTCCATGCCTTTATTTAGCTCAATCTGTGTGCCACAATATTGACAAAATACTTTTTCTAAGTTTTCTTTAACTTCATTTGTTTTGCCGCATTTGGGACATGTTATAGATGATAAAATATTATTATTTGCTTTTTCCATTTTACTCTCTCCTATCCTATTTTAATTTATAACAAATCAGTTTAGATTAACACTATGCTCCTTTCTTATTTTTACTACAGTTTTATCTCCTATATAGACTTATTTTTCTAATATGCAATCAGCTATTTCTTAAAAACCTAATAATTAACCAAATTAACCATATCCCACCAGTAATAAAAACTAGAAT
>CAYJJM010000070.1:0-1692 GCA_964370515.1 uncultured Oscillospiraceae bacterium
CACCTTCTTTTTCAGATTTTTCAAAAGCTTCTACCATTTCTAACGCATCATTGTATTCTGTTTCTGTAGGTGAAAAATATTTATGTGCCAATTCTAGTTCTTTCGGATGTAAAATTAGCATTCCTTCAAACCCTAGTTTCTTGGATAAAATTAAATTCTTCTCTAGATCTTCTAAATCATGCACATTAATATGAACAGTATCTATAGGTATTACGTTCTGGCTTCTCGCTGCCATTGCAATAGTAGATCTAGCTGCAAAAATGGACGTGTAATTTTCATCATTGCTTCCCTGCAAATCGGTTAAATAGTCCTCATTCCCAAAAGCAATTGCAATCACTCTACTTGAAGCTTTGCAAATTTCTTCTGCATGAAGCACCGCTGATGTTGTCTCTATTAGCGGTATTAACTTGAAAGTTCCTATTTCAAAACCTTTTTCATATTCAATCGTTTCCAATAGCTTATCAATAAAATATATATCTTCACCCGTCTTTGCCTTAGGATACATGAACCCCTCAATTCCATCTATTGTTAATTGAGTAACATCCTTTAAAAGTTCTCCGCTTTCTCTATCATTAATACGCGGAAAAACTGATTTATTATTAAATTTGTTTTGAGTAACATAACTAATAATATTATCTCTTGCAGATTGCTTGTTTTGTCTTGGTTGTACAGAGTCCTCAATATCCAGAAGTAATATATCTGCTGTGCTTTTGCTTGCAGATTCCATTAGTTTAACACTATGGCTTGGAACAAACATTAATGTTCTCATTAAAATGTTCTTACTCATTTTAACCCTCCTTTTTAACTAAAACTTTTCTACGAAACGAAATAACTTTTTTTTGATTTTGATTGTAAACAGATGATTCAACGTATATTATTCCTCTGTCGCTTTTGCTCTTTGATTCATATTTATCTATGATAATACTTTCAACATAAATTGTGTCTCCAACAAAAACAGGCTCTAAATGATTAATATTCTCATACATTAAATTTGCTATTGCTCTCCCACTAATGTCTTGAACTGTAATGCCGACTGCTAAGCTGAATACCAATGTCCCTACTACAAGAATTTTTCCATGCTGTTCTTTTTCTGCGTAATCTAAATTAATGTGAACGGGATGATGATTCATCGTTAGTAATGAAAATAAGTTATTATCACTTTCAAAAATTGTTTTAGACATTTTGTGCTTAATAAGTTCTCCTACCGTAAATTCTTCATAATATCTACCTATTTGTTCCATAGTACATTTCCCCCCAACTTAAAATTTTTCTCATTTTTTTAATATGCATTTCTTCATATATTCTACCATTAAGAAGCAATATTTCATTTTCCATTTTATTATTTTCTTCAAAATATAACATTACTTTTCTGCATTCATCAACTATATCTATACTATAGTATTCGATATCCTCAAGCACATCTAGTTGCTCTGGATGTATAAACATTTTCTCAGAATAACCAAGCTCAAATCCATTAACGATTTCTTTTATTAACTTTTCTTTATCCTTTACATTTGCAGGCACCACGTCTATAGGGACCACACCATATGCCTTCGCCATTATCATTATGTTAGTCCTAATGCCAGTTAGTAACTTATAGTCATTTTTCATATTTAAATTATAAGTGAAATCATGAATTCCTAAGCTCACCCCATATAGACATTGTGAAAATGTTTTTAGAACTTTTTCAAG
>CAYJJM010000070.1:1702-6456 GCA_964370515.1 uncultured Oscillospiraceae bacterium
AGTATGATCTATGATTTTCAACTAGCAATATTAATTTGAATTTATTAACTTTTTTTTTGATATTCTCAATTATTATGCAAAAGTCATCATAACCTTCGAATTTCGGAATTACAAAATTATTACATTCTTTCCCTGAAAGCTTATCCAACACCTTACTTTGTAAATGCTTTGAACTTGGTAGCCTTATCCAGTCATTAGAAGTTAAGTTTGTTTTTTTTATATTATTTATTGAAGTTTCTAAATCTTCTTCTGACAAAAAATATTCTAAATCAAAAATTCTATAATTATACGTATTAATGCACATGGACTTTTCAATATGCTTCATTTTATTAGCTGGAACAAATAAATATGATTTAACCATAGCTTTACCTCTTTCAAACAAACGCTAATTATTCTATCCCCTATACGCAGGGAAAAAATCTTCTTTTATATTTTCTTTTTCTTTGCATAATCTCATATATTCTTCTTTATTATAAATGTTTTTCCCTATATAGTATGTTAGTTCGCCATTTTTGTTGAACGATTTTTTGAATTTAAATAGTGAATCTTCTTTGCCTGCCAATCCTCCGCCCAAATGAAGCTTGGTAATTCCCTTTTTTGAGAAATCACTTGCTGCAGTATAAATAATTAAGTTTGATGGTGCATATGTCATATACTCTTTCTTTGAGCAGGATAAATGATAATCAGCTTTTTTATTACAATGAAAAAACATTGACATTGCAATTATTTCATTATTTTTTTCAGCGTAATAAATTAAAATGTTCCCTTTTAATTCTTTCATTAACACTCGGTAATATTCTTTCGCAAAATAATATTGTTCACTTGCCCCATCACGGTCCATGGTTTCTTTATAAATCTCCATAAATTTATCTATAAGCTTAAAATCATCTGAACTATAAACTTTCACGTCATTCTTTATCGCTTTTCTAATTACATTTTTATTTTTACTAATAATATTGTTCCAAACTATTTCTTCGCTTTCCGTATCAATGTATATTGTTTTCCCTTGTTCTATTGAATCCTTCATGAAGTTTTGCAAAATTGGATTAAATCTAATATATTCACTTATAATATTATTTTTCAGACAAAACTCATTATACAACATCCGAAATTCATCTTGAGTCATAGCGTCTAATAATGGACCTCCGTACCCATACGGAGTTATAAAATCAAAAGAAGTTTCATCTACCACTCTTTTCATCACCACATTCAGCGCTCTTTTCTCTTCATTTTCATAGTAAATAAGGATACCTTCGTCTCCAGTACTAACTTCTGAGGCTTTTACGTATCCTGACAATAGGTAAATATCATGGTTTTCAAAAGATTTTACAATTGCATCCCATTCCATATGTTCATTTGTTTTATAAACTCTAAAGCTCAATCTTATAGTCCTTCCTTATTGCAAAAATTTGCAAGTAATTCTATTAGCTTATCTATATGCGAACTTTCATATCTTTGGTCGCATATAAATGAAAGTTCGTTTTTAAATATCTGATTAGATAAATTATACCCTTCAGGAACTGGCCAATGTACTGGCAAATATACCCTGTTCATTATACACTCATTCCTAAATTTTTCCCTTTTTTCCTTTTCCAGTTTTATCGGGACGAACAAAGGGGCATCTGATTTACGTAAATCTTTAAAATACAGTAAATCCGCATCAATTTTCTCAACTTCACTTATTATTTTTTTTGTATTTTCGACCCTTCTAATAATCATTTCATTTACATCACAGGTAAATTTTTCGTCTGCACCCCCTAAGTTTTCATAATTAGCTTCAATCAAATTTTCAGCTTCATGAAAACTATTTAAAAAAAAATTTTTTAAATTTTCATCTTTATTTATCAAGTATTTTTCTTTTTTCACTCGGCATTCTTCCATTAATTTTTCGTACTTGAAATTTCGGACAATCTTCTGGTCAATATTAAATTGCCCCCCAACTCTGATTGCTACTCCACTATTTATTGGCATCCACTTTCTTAAACTTCCAATGAGGTAATTTGCCTCACAATGATGAAGTTTTGGCAAAAACATTGAGTGCGTAATGTCCTCAATAATAATAGGGGTTCCACTTCCTTTCACTGAAATGTTTTGAGCAAAACCAAAATACTGAATAAGAAAAATAATATCTATATCATCGCTTATTTCTATTTCAACATCTCTCTCTAGAGTAGCTTTATAAAAATCTACAATAATTCCATTTCTAGTGAATGGCTCGAGCATCGAGCTACATAAATAATCTGGCAATAAAGCTTTCTTACATTCTTTATAAGACAAAATATCTTTTATTATAAAGTCAATTGCTGTTCTGCCCAATAAGAATTCACGAACTTCGCCTTCTACAATATTCTCAAAATACTCCCTTATATTCGAGCCATTTGATTCTCTTTCACAAAACTCCCCGCCAATTTCTATCATATCAACCTTCTCTTATAAAAAACGTTTTTCATCATCGTTCTTTTTAGACCTCTCTATATGCAAGCTTACCGGAATTTCTTCTCCTTGCCCTATATCTTCTTTCCAAATCACCTTTTTTATTGTTTTTAAAATTATTCTAAAATCGCCTATGAATGAAATTTCATTTATATACTTGATATCCAACTTTAATTTATCATCCCAACTAATTGAATTTCTACCATTCACTTGCGCTAACCCTGTCAGGCCTGGACAAACCTCATGTCTCCTTCGTTCTTCTTTTGAGTAAAACTCTAAATATTTAGGAGACAATGGCCTAGGCCCTACTATACTCATTTCTCCTTTTAATATATTCCACAGCTCGGGTAGTTCGTCTAGGCTTGTACCCCTTAACGCCCTTCCAAACTTAGGTAGTCTCTCACTATCTGGCAACAAATTTCCACTATCATCTCTTTCATCTGTCATAGTTCTAAACTTGTACATCTTAAATATTTTTTCGTTTTTCCCTGGTCTTTCTTGAGAAAATATTATAGGAGAGCCTAGTTTGCTCTTTACCAGTATTGCTAATATAATAATTATAGGGCTAAGAATTATTATTCCTAACAAAGATAAAATTATATCTATAAGTCTTTTGAATATTTTTTTATACATTCTTATCTCCAAATATTTTTTATAACATTACAAACTCTCTGCAAATCTTCATCTGTCATCTTGGTATCACTTGGGAGGCACACCCCTCTATTAAACAAGTCTTCACTTACCTTTCCGCCTACATATCCGTACTCCGAAAATACGGGTTGCATATGCATTGGTTTCCAAAGAGGTCTACTCTCTATGTTTTCTTTTTCTAGCTCTTCTATTAGCTCAGTTGGTGTTATATCTCCACTTAGAGTTATAGCAGTTAGCCAGTAGTTCGGCTCATCCCACTCATTTACCGGCATAAACTCTATTCCATCTAGTTCTTCTAGTTCTCTTTTGTAGTATTCAAATATATATTTTTTCTTTGCAACTCTCTTGTCTAAAACTTTTAACTGTCCCCTGCCTATTCCTGCAAGCACATTGCTCATTCTATAGTTATATCCAATCTCACTATGCTGATAATGCTTAGCATTATCCCTTGCTTGGGTTGACCAAAATATTACTTTTTCTTTTTGCTCCTTAGTTGGACAGAATAACATTCCTCCACCTGATGTAGTTATTATCTTATTTCCGTTGAAGGATAGTATTCCATAATGGCCTATGGTTCCCGTCTGAACTCCTTTGTATTTGCTTCCTAGAGATTCTGCTGCATCTTCAATTAGGATAACTTTATGTTTGTCGCAGATTGACTTGATTTTGTCCATATCTGCAGAAAGCCCATAAAGATGAACTGCTATTACAGCCTTAACTTCAGGATATTTTTCAAAGGCCTTTTTTAAGGCGTCTGGACACATATTCCATGTTTTATAATCACTATCAATAAAAACTGGCTTAGCCTTTGCATAGATAATTGGATTAGCAGTAGCTGAAAAAGTTAACGATTGGCAAAACACCATATCTCCCTCTTCTATCCCTGCAGCCTTAAGTGCCATATGTATAGCAGCTGTTCCTGATGAAAGTGCTACTGGAAATTTTGCTCCTGTCTTCTCCTCCATCTCTTTTTCAAAGCCATTAACATTTGCTCCTAGAGGTGCTATCCAGTTTGTGTCAAAGGCTTCCTTAATGTACTCTTGTTCATAACTTTCATCACTCATATGTGGTGAGGCTAACAATATTCTTTTACTCATATTATTTATCCTTCTCTCTCTGGCTTTTATTGCCTTCAAAAGAAATATCTATACTAGAATTTTGTGTGGATTCTTTTAGTAATTCCTTATCTAATATGTCTATTTTTTCAGCAGCCTTTTCTTTTAGCCTATATGTAGGGACAATTTGGCTAACTAGTTCCTTTGTTGCAGTGCTTTCTCCATTGGCTGCAATACTTAGGTTTTTTAACTGTTCTACAAATTCGTCTTCGTTTACCTCTATAGGTTTTCCAATAAAAATCAATTGGTTTTCAGTACTTTCTAATCCTTCTTCTGACATTAATAGTTCTTCATATAGTTTTTCTCCAGGTCTTAACCCTGTGTATTTTATTTCTATATCTTTGCCCACTTCAAATCCTGAAAGTTCAATTAAATTCTTGGCTAAGTCTGCAATCTTAACTGGCTGACCCATATCTAAAACAAATATTTCTCCCCCCTTTGCACTTGCCCCTGCTTGCAAAACTAGGGATACTGCTTCTGGAATTGTCATAAAATATCTGATTATATCAGGATGAGTTACTGTGACAGGTCCTCCTTCTTCAATCTGGTTCTTGA
>CAYJJM010000070.1:6466-7117 GCA_964370515.1 uncultured Oscillospiraceae bacterium
AATCTAACAGCAGCAAATTCTGTCTTTGATTTTTTGCTGAAGAGCTGTATTACCATTTCACACATTCTCTTGGTTGCTCCCATTATATTAGTGGGATTAACCGCTTTGTCTGTGGATATTAAAATGAATTTTTTTACCTTATATCTATCTGCCATGTGGGCAACTTTATATGTTCCAAGAACATTGTTTTTAACTGCCTCATTGGGGCTTGTTTCAAGTAGTGGAACATGCTTGTGTGCTGCTGCATGGTATACAATCTCTGGTCTGTATTCCTCAAACACTTTTTCTAGTCTAGCCTCGTTCCTAACTGAGCCTACCAGAGTTACCAAATCTAGCGCGGGATAATCATTAAGAAGTTCTTGCTCTATTTCATAGGCATTATTTTCATAGATGTCAAATATTATTAACTTCTTAACTCCATTGGCAGCTATTTGTCTGCATAGTTCAGATCCAATGCTGCCGCCTCCTCCTGTTACTAGTATTACCTTGTCTTTTACATAGCCCTCTACCTTTTCTGTTGTTACATTCACAACATCTCTTCCCAGCAAATCCTCTAGGTTTACCTTTCGAATTTTAGTAACACTAACTGTGCCTGATACTATTTGATAAACTCCCGGTAATATTTTTAAGTCGCAATTGGGTACATCCTTG
>CAYJJM010000071.1:0-7084 GCA_964370515.1 uncultured Oscillospiraceae bacterium
TGCTCTACCATCTATTTTATTTATATTCACTTTCTTTAATATTTTAGTAATTGAAGTTAATTTTTTGCTTTCTTCTAATATTGTTTGTTCTATAATTTCCTCATTGGTTCCATTTTCTTTTATTACAAGAGCTGACAATACTTTGTCATCAAAAGCTTTATGCTTTCTAGCTTCTATTTCTATTATTTCACCACCACCTATAGTTTCTATTGGTGAGTAAAGACCCAAAATATATCTGTCTCCCTTTTTTACAGAAATTGGTTCTTCCAGCCTTAACTGAATATAGGCTTCCTATCCTTGTGACAATATTTCTTTATTTAAAATGACTGCCTTACATGTGACTTCTCCTGATCCATAATAAAGGTGAAGTCTCGCACCAGTTGAAATTTTTCTCTTTGTTTTAGGAAACATTTGAAATTTAACATTTATCATTTGGCTTTGAAAAAGTGAATCTTTTGCTCCCAGTACATAACCTCTTTTCACATCATCTTTTTTCGTATTTGCTAAATTAATTGCAACCCTTTGCCCTGCTACAGCTTCTTGCTTTTCTTGCCCGTGAACCTGTATGCCTCTTATTTTTATCGACTCACCTAAAGGATGAAGTTCCACTTCTTCTCCTAGTTTGCAGCTTCCCTCTATAAGTGTTCCTGTAACAACAGTTCCAAACCCACTTGCAGAAAAAACTCTATCAATTGGCATTCTGAAGTTTTCTAATGTTTCATCTTTAGATGAAATCTCCATAGCTACTGCATAAATTTCTTTTTTTAAAAGTTCTATGTTTACACCTGAAACAGAAGACACCTCTATTATTTTAGCTTTTTCCATAAAGCTATCTTTTGTAAGCTCCTCTATTTCTTCTTTTACAATTTCAATCCATTCAGGCTCCACTAGGTCTATTTTTGTTAATACTATTATTCCTTTTTCTATATTTAATCTTTTTAATATTTGAAAATGTTCTTGTGTTTGTGGCATTATTCCTTCATCTGCCGCTATAATCAAAAGGGCAAGGTCAACAGAACCTATGCCCGATAACATATTTCTTATAAACTTTTCATGTCCTGGCACATCAATTATGCCTATATTTAAACCTCTATCATTAGGCATGCTTGCGAATCCCAGTTCTATGGTTATACCTCTTTTTTTCTCTTCTTTTAGTCTGTCTGTGTCCGTCCCTGTAAGAGCCTTTATCAAAGAAGTTTTTCCATGGTCTACATGCCCAGCTGTTCCTACTATAATATTTTTCATTACTTTCTATTCCAAAGTCTCATCTATATTTGTTATAGCTTCTTTAATTATTAACTCCTCTTCCTTGGATATGGTTCTCATTTCTATGTATAGTCTGTCCTTTTGTATTCTTCCAATTATAGGTATCTCATTTTCTCTTAACCTTTGTTCTAGTAGGTCTGCCCTTATTTTCTTTGATGTTATGCTTATACCTACACCATTTAACATAACCATAGGTGCAGTTCCTCCACCCACCTGATTAAAAGTCTCTTCTATGGCAAAATCCAAATTTTTGTTGCAATTTTTCAAACTTTTCAAGAACTTTCTGCCTCTTGCTTCAAGTTCCTCCTTGGAAACAGTGAGCATTCTAAGAGTTGGAACTTCATTAATGGCTTTTTCTTCGCTTAGATATTCTCTAAATGTAGCCTCCAATGCTGCAATGGACATCTTGTCCATTCTCACCACCCTTGCCAGCTGATGTTTTTTCATTAACTCAATATACTTTTTCTTTCCTGCAATTATTCCTCCTTGCGGCCCTCCTAAAAGTTTATCTCCACTAAAAAGGATTATATCAATTTCCGTTGCAAGACACTCTTTTACCGTTGGTTCATCAATTCCGTATTCATTTAGATTTACCATAAGTCCACTACCCATATCATATATTACAGGAATGCTTTTTTCTTTACCTATTTCAACAAGTTCCCTCAGGGAAACCTCTTGGGTAAATCCCAATATCTTGTAGTTGCTTGTATGAACTTTGAGTATGGCTCCAGTTTCTTCGGTAATAGCTTCTCTATAGTCATTAATATTAGTTTTGTTAGTTGTTCCAACTTCTTTTAGAACACATCCACTTTGCTTCATTATTTCGGGAATTCTAAATGAGCCACCAATTTCTACTAATTCTCCTCTAGAAACTATAACTTCTTTCCCCGAACCTATAGCCGACAAAGAAAGCATTGTTGCCGCTGCATTGTTGTTCACTGCCATCGCAGCTTCTGTCCCTGTTATTTTTTTTATTATTTTTTCTATGTGGTCGTGCCTAGATCCCCTTTGTCCCGATTCTATATCATACTCTAAATTTGAGTAGTCCATAGCAGCATTTGTTACTGCCTTAACTGCAGACTTAGACAATTTTGCCCTTCCTAAATTCGTATGTAAAACCACCCCAGTTCCATTTATAGCTTTTCTGAGATTATATTTGCTTTTGATATTAATTTTATCTATTATTTTTCCTATAATTTCTCTTTCGTCTATTGTTTCTTTCGAATAATTTCCCTTTATTATCTCGTTCCTAACTTCTTGAATAATTTCTCTTGTGCCTTCCTTGATTAATTCTCTATCAACTTCTTGAAAAAAAAGCATAAGCTCTTCTCTTTTCATAAGTTCATCTATTTTGGGGATTTCTCTAAGCATATTTTTTTTATCCATAGTTTTCTCCATTTTATATTTATTGCTCTTAATCTGTTTATCTTTTCCTTTTCTTTTGGATTTTTATAAAGCCATTGAATTTTCAATGGCTTTTTGGCGGGAGTGTGTGAGAATCGAACTCACCCAAGAGGCTATTAACCCCTCAAACCGGTTTTGAAGACCGGAAGGCACACCAGCACCCATCCACCCCCATGATTCTTTTGGTATATTTTAACATATGTGGCTTGTTTTTTCAACTACTCAAAAAACATCTTTTTAGGAATTTCTGTCTGCTTTTTTTGTTCCCTCTCTTTTCTTCTTTCTTTTTTAAATTTGTACATCCTTTGATCAGCAAGATTAATAATTTTTTCTAATGTCCTATTGTCAAACTTTATTTCATCATCTACAAAAACAATCCCATAACTTATAGATGTTTCGTATTTTTTTGAATAGCGTTTATTTATATCTTTTACCGCTTTATAAATTTCCACTGTTTTTTTCTTTATGCTATATTTAGTTTTTAAACTTCCTACAACAAGAATTTCATCTCCGCCTATTCTTGCAATAGATTCTTTGCTGAATGTGCCAGAAATTATTTCTGCTGCTGTTTTTATATAAAAATCTCCTTCTTTATGTCCAAAATTATCATTAACTTTTTTTAATCCATCCATATCAAAAAGAATCACAAAAAACATTTCATCTCTATTAAGGCGTTCTTTTATGCTCTTTTCTGCTGCTTCCCTATCCTTCAATCCTGTAAGGCTATCTTTTCCTAGTTCAAGTTCCAATTTTTCAACTTCTTTTTCCTCTTCTTCTATGGCAGAGCTAATTTCTTCAAATTTATAACTTGTTATTTTTAGTTTGGAAAAAACTATAGTGTATGACATTGCTATAAGAAATAGAACAATTCCAGCTATACCTGTTTGGGTTCCAACTGTATAAATATGGTTGCCCAAAATATCTAAATGCACTATATGAGTGGCAATTATTGTATAAATATATATTGAGGAGACAATACTCAGGAAAAAATTACTGTCTTTTTTGTCTTTCAATAAAAGGTCAATATATATTTTTTTGAAAAATATATTAGTTAACACTATATAAGGAATTGATAGTAATATAGTTATCACTAAAGAATGGAATTGAATTTCATCTATACCAAAGCGGGATAATATCCCCATCACAATTAAGTTTATTGCTAAAAAATTTAAATTATATGCAATTAAAAGAAATACCGCGGTTAATTTTTTTTGATTATAAATTAATTTCACTTCTAGGAAACAAAGGAAGGGATATATGTATATAACAAAGCAAAATATTTCAAAAATTCCTGCTATAATAAATATCCCTACATTCATAAAATAAGTTGAAAGAATTATTTTTATTCCACTTTTTTTATTCAAAAACATGTTTGCCAAATGTCTTTGTTTTGCATAGTTATATAAAGCGAAAACCAGTGCAATCACTATGATCTTTGTTATCATTAGCTTTCCTCCCTATAAAACTTTTCTTTTTCTTTTCTCATTTTTTTATCAGCAATTTCTAATATTTTTTCGAGCCCTTCTTTGGAGAGAGTTTCATCCACCCATACTCCACCCATACTCAAAGACATAGGAAAGTCTACCAGCAGTCCATAAGCATTCACTTTCTTTTCTATTCGTTTCAAGACTATATTCATGCCTATTTCATTTGTCTCATTTAAGATCAACAGAAATTCATCTCCCCCTATTTTGCCCGCTATATCATCTTCTCGTATTTCTTCTTTTATAGTTCTGGCTATATATTGTAAAAACTTATCTCCTGCTTGGTGTCCATAGTTATCATTAACAAATTTTAACTCGTTTGCATCAATGTATACAATTGAAAATCCAAAAATGTTTTCTTGAAAATATTTATTTAATAAATCATACACAAATTTTCTATTATATAGCTTTGTGAATGCATCTATATTTACTTTCGCAGTCATATGTTTTTTTTCATCAAGAATTCTTGCATATGTTTTTGACACTTTATCAACTTTTCGCCTATATTGGTTTAATTTAATAAAATCTACTGTGTACAACAATACTATCAAAACTATAACAAGAGACACAACGCTGGTAGCTATAGCCAAAGTTAACATTCCAATAAAGTTCCCATAGTTAAGAACAAAAAGTGCATTAAAATGTAAATATACCAACAAGACTAAAATGACAAATATCATCATATATACATATGGACTTATTAAAGATATCCGCTTCATATCTGCCGTTTCTAGTTTTGCTTTTATTATCTGAACGGCTATTGTAACTGCTGTAAAAGATACGATCAGTATTGAGTTTGCTGCTATTGGATTTTCCAACAATTCTTTTGCTCCAACATCAACAATCGTTACCATTATACTAATAGATAATGTGTAAAAAATAATAATAAGGAGTAAGAAGCTTGTTACTATAAATAAAATCTGCCTCCAATGCGCCCTAGAAACAATTTTCATTTCTAATATTAGCAAAATAATCAGCGCAATATAACGCCAAGCCATAGAGTCTGTCATTTCTCCAACTAAAAATACAGTACAAGTATTAATGCCTGATAAAACCATATGAACTATTTTGTTTTTGCTACTGTTCTTTAAAATTTTCCCTACATAGTCAAATAATATTAACTGATATATGTAAAATATTATTGCAGCTAGCCCCACTATCCCTATTTCTAACATTTTTCTCCTATGAATTATCCTTAAGTTGGTTTATTTCTTCCTTTTTTATTCTAACCTTCATTATAACAATTTTTTAATCAAAATTCAAACACTTTACATTATTTTACTAAAGTTCTAAAGTACTAAAAGAACTAAGTACTATTAATACACTTTAATACTGATATAACCCTAAGCCCAACCATAAGGTTTTATTTACCTTTTATTGCTTTCTAGGTAAGTCTATACCCTGTTGTAATAACTTTAGCTATGAGAGACTCATCTTCATCTTTTACTACTATTTCAAATAAACAAGTCTTTTTTCCATTTTTGATGCACTTAGTTTCTGCTACCACCTTTTTACCTTTAGGTGGGCTAATATAATCAATATGACTATTTAAGGAGACCGTGTCTGCCCCTCCAATATTTGATGCTATTGCAAAAGCAAAATCTGCTAATGTAAATATTGCACCTCCCATTAATGTGTTATTTGCATTTAAGTGACACTCTTCAATGTTCAAACTACATTTTGCATAATCTATATCTACCTCATCTATTATAATTTTTGTCCTATCTGTCGCAAATTTATCTTCAGAAAACCTTTTTCTAGCTAATTCAGTATAATTCATTTTTTTCACCTACAAATATAGAGGAAGTCTTTTGACTTCCTCTAAAACATACCCATTGTTTACTTTTAACTAATTAAATGTACCTACAAATTATATCTCCCATTTCTGTACAAGAGATTGAATTTTCTTTATCTAAATCAAATGTTCTGTAACCTTCTTCTAGGGCTTTCCATACTGCATCTTCCACATTTTTCGCTGCTTCTTCTTGCCCCAGTGAATCTCTAAGAAGCATTGCAATTGACAATATACTAGCTATAGGATTTGCAATATTTTTTCCTGCAATATCAGGAGCTGATCCATGTATTGGCTCATATAATCCAAATGTTCCATCGCCCATAGAAGATGATGGCAAAATTCCTATTGACCCTGTTATTTGTGCTGCCTCATCAGATAGTATATCTCCAAATATATTATTGGCAAGAACTACATCAAATTGTGCTGGATCTTTAACCAGCTGCATTGCTGCATTATCAACAAGCATATTTGTTTGAACAACTTCTGGATAGTCAGTTGCCATTTTTTCCACCACTTCTCGCCATATCCTTGAACTTTCCAAAACATTGGCCTTATCAATACTTATTAAATTTTTCTTTCTCCGCATGGCAAATTCATAGGCGACCTTTGCAATTCTTTCCACTTCTGAAACGGAGTAAGCATCTGTATCATAGGCTTCTACTTCTCCGTTTTTTTCTCGTCTTCCTCTCTCTCCAAAGTATATCCCACCTGTAAGTTCTCTTACAACTGTAATATCTATACCCTTTTCTGCAATGTCTTTTCTTAAAGGGCACGCATCCTTTAGTGGCTGAAACAGCACTGCTGGTCTTATATTTGCAAAAAGGTTAAGTTCTTTTCTTATTTTCAAAAGGCCCTTTTCTGGTCTAACATCTCCTGGTAATGTGTCCCACTTTGGTCCTCCTACTGCCCCCAGAATAACCGCATGGCTATCCTGACATATATCCACGCTTTTTTTTGCTAATGGTTCTCCTGTCTGGTCAGAAGCGGACCCTCCAATTAATGCCTCTGTAAATTCAAAGTCAATTTTGTGCTTTTCTCCAATTTTTTTCAGAACCTTTACCGCCTCTGTAGTCACCTCTGGACCTATTCCATCTCCTTTTAGTAGGGCTATTTTATACATTCTTTGTCCTCCATA
>CAYJJM010000072.1:0-797 GCA_964370515.1 uncultured Oscillospiraceae bacterium
ATTGAACTACAATAAACAATTAAACAGATGTGGTAAATGCTACATCTGTTTCTTTTTATAAAAAACACTTCTAGAAAAAGGGAAAAATTATGATAAATATTATTTTTGTAGGGATAGGTGGATTTATAGGTTGTGTTTTAAGATATGGAGTATCAAGAATATTTCCTGTAGATGTATTTCCATTTGCTACATTAATTTCAAATATAATGGCAGGGTTTCTAATAGGACTTTATATTGGGTTGGAAAGGGAACTTGACTTTGAAAGTGAAAAACTAAAGCTATTTGTGACGACTGGTGTTTTAGGTGGGCTTTCAACATTTTCAGCCTTTAGCATAGAAACAGTAAATTTAATTGAAAAGGGTAATTTGCTTCACGCAGGGTGGAATGTGTTGCTAAATGTAAGTCTTTGTATATTAAGTGTAGCAATAGCAATATTTATTGTAAAATTAATTTTTAAAAAATAATCATAGAGAAAAGGCATATATAATAAAAGTCAATATTTTTAAAACTTTTATTTTTTGTGTTAAAATGTAATTACATATATTGAAAAAACGAAAGTATAAAGGGGAAAAATGTTTGTAGATAGAGCGAAAATACAAATTAAATCAGGGAAAGGTGGAAACGGTGCTGTTTCCTTTAGAAAAGAACCTTATGTTCCAGAAGGAGGACCTGATGGAGGGAATGGAGGCAAAGGAGGAGATGTTGTCTTCATGGCAGATAATAGCCTAAGAACTCTCATGGATTTTAAATACAAAAGGAAATATCAAGCAGAGCAAGGCCAAGATGGTATGAAAAAG
>CAYJJM010000072.1:807-7074 GCA_964370515.1 uncultured Oscillospiraceae bacterium
ATAATCAAAGTTCCGCCAGGCACCATGGTTCTCGATAGCGAAACGGGGCTTTTGATGAAAGACTTGGTTTCTCATGGAGATTCTTTTGTTGCGGCAAAAGGTGGCAAAGGAGGCAAAGGAAACGACCATTTTAAGTCCTCTGTAAGACAGGCACCTAACTTTGCAGAGGCAGGAGAAGAAGCAAAGGAAAGAGAAGTAATACTAGAACTTAGACTTTTGGCGGATGTGGGATTAGTAGGATTTCCAAATGTGGGCAAATCATCCCTTCTTTCTGTTGCAACCAAAGCTAAACCCAAAGTAGCCGATTATCACTTTACCACCATTGACCCCAATATTGGGATTGTGGAAGTATCTAACACTAGCTTTGCACTTGCAGATATTGCTGGAATAATTGAAGGAGCTCATCAGGGTGCTGGACTGGGATTTAGATTTTTAAAACATATTGAGCGAACCAAAGTCCTTATTCACATAGTAGATGTTTCTGGAAGTGAGGGAAGAAATCCTATTGAAGATTTCAAAAAGATAAATTTTGAGCTGGAAAAATTCAATCCAAAATTGATGAAAAAGCCTATGCTAATAGGAGCAAATAAAATGGATCTTTTGGTAGATACAGCAGAAGGAGACGACATTGGAATAACCGATCCAAAGTACATAGAGTTCTTAGAGTTTATTGAAAGTCAAGGAAGAAACTATAAAGTATTTCCTATAATCGCACCTATAAACCAAGGAGTTAAAGAACTTTTGGAAGAAGCAGCAAAAGAAGTTGCAACCTTTGTTCCGGATCCTTTAGAAGAAGAAATAGAAATATTTGACTTTGAGAAAGAAAATAATGATCCAGACTATAGAACAGTTACATATAGAAAAGAGAATGAAATTTTCATCTTGGAGGGAAAACAGCTTATTAAAATATTCAATTCTACAAACTTTAATGACCTAGGCTCCATACGATATTTGTATAAATACATAGAGAGAAGTGGAATTGTGGATAGTATGAAAGAGGATGGACTGGAAGAAGGAGATATCATTAAAATATCAGACTTTGAACTTGAATACTTTGATGAATATAGCGAGTAAATAAAATGAAAAATGATAAAACAGAAATGATAGAAGAAACAAAAAATATTGAAATTCAATTAGAAAACATCTTAAATAAGGTTGAAAAACCAGGAAGATACATAGGTAATGAAATAAACTCCACAAAAAAAGACCTGGATAAAGTGGAATTGAAATTTGCTTTTGCTTTTCCAGATTTTTATGAAATTGGTATGTCTTATGTTGGAATGCAGATACTATATAGCATAGTTAACAAAGATAAATCATTAGCTATGGAGAGGGTTTTTGCGCCTAATTTTGACATGGAGAAAATTCTAGAAGATGAGGATATTCCTTTGTTTTCCCTTGAAAACAAAGTTCCGCTTCATAACTTTCATGTGGTGGGCTTTACTTTGCAGCATGAAATGTCATATACAACAATACTTAACATGTTGGAACTGGGAAAAATTTCACTTCTCTCTAGAGATAGAAGAGAGGAAGAGCCTATAATTATAGCAGGGGGACCATGTGCATTTAATCCAGAACCTCTTGCAGACTTTATAGATATTTTTCAAGTTGGTGATGGAGAGGAAAGTCTGATAAATCTACTTAATTATGTTAAAGAAGAAAAAAAGGCAGGGAAAAGCAGACGAGAAATAATCGAAAATGCAGGAATTCTCAAAGGCATTTATATTCCTTCCAAAGATTATAAAGAAGAAAAAGTGGCTCCGGCTACTATTGATTCAATAGAAACTGTAGATTTTCCTACAAACCCAATTGTACCTTTGGTGGAAATTGTGCAAGATAGAGGGGTGATTGAAACCTTTAGAGGATGTACCAGAGGGTGCAGGTTCTGTCAGGCGGGGATGATTAGTAGACCAATTAGAGAGCGAAGCAAAGAAAAAATTCTAGATATATTCCAAAAAATGATCAATGAAACAGGGCATGAAGAAATATCCTTATTATCTTTATCAACTTCAGACTACAGTATGTTTGAACCTTTGGTTGATGATTTAATGAAAATCTGCTATCAAGAAAACATTTCATTATCCTTACCATCCCTAAGACTGGATTCTTTTTCTTTTGAGGTATTGGATAAAATTCAAAAATACAAAAAATCTGGACTTACATTTGCTCCAGAGGCAGGAACGCAAAGGCTAAGAAATGTAATCAATAAGTCTATAACAGATCAGCATATATATGATGCTATAAGCCAGGCCATGGATTTAGGGTGGAAACAGGTTAAATTATACTTTATGATAGGACTTCCTACAGAAACTTATGAAGATTTAGATGGAATTTTGGAAATTGCAGAAAATATACAAAGAATATACAAAGAAAAAGGGCTAAAAGGTGGTTTCAAGGTTAATGTAAGTGTTTCAAACTTTGTACCTAAACCTCATACACCTTTTCAATGGACAATGCAAAATTCAGAAGAAGAATTTATTGAAAAACATAATTATTTGACAAAAATTTTAGATAGGCGTGGAATTGTTTTTAACTATCATGATGCATATATAAGTTTTATTGAGTGTCTACTTGCCAGGGGAGATAGAACAGTAGGTCATATTATACTTAATGCTTATAAAAATGGCAGTAAACTAGATGGTTGGAGTGAGCATTTCAAAAAAGATGCATGGAGCCAAGCAATAAATGATTATGAGAAAAAAACAGGAGGAGCCATAGAAAAGTTTACAAGTAAGGAATGGAAGCAAGATGAACCATTACCTTGGGATATGATAGATGGATTTGTATCTACAGAATATCTTAAAAAAGAAAACACAAAGGCATTAAAAGAGGAAATAACTTTTGACTGCAGAGATGGAAACTGTAATTTTTGTATTGACAGAGACAAAAAGGAGAAGACATGCCCAAATATGTAATAGAATTTTCAAAACAAGGTTTGATAAAGTATACTTCTCATTTAGATATGATAAGATTATTTAAAAGAACCTTCAAAAAGGCAAATATAAAGCTGGCTTATTCCCAAGGCTTTAACCCTCATCCCAAGATGGCATTTCCTTTGCCCTTGTCATTAGGTTATGAATCAAGCTGTGAACTTTTGGAGTTTGAAACCATAGAACCTTATGGAAATAAAGATATTATAAAAGAAAGCCTTAATACACTTTTGCCAGAGGGGATAGAAATTAATTGGATAAAAGAAAATAAAGGGAAGGATAATATATCTGGTAGTGTAATAGGGGCAGAATATATTCTTGCCTTTCCTGTGAAAATCAGCTGTGGGTGCAGCTCTTGTGGTGGTAATGACTTATGCTCAAACCAAATCAGTAATGAAAAAAACCCTATAGGTGAAGCCGTAAAATACACAAAGAAATATTGGGGAGATTTTGCCCAGAAATTTATGGGGCAAGAAGAGATTCTAGTTGAAAAAAAGAAAAAATCAAAGAACAAGAAAAAAGGAGTTGAGTACAAGGAAATAGATATTAAACCTTTAATTACAACAATTAATGTGACACAAGACCACACAAATATATTCATAACTGCCAAGGTTAAAGCAGGAAGTGTATCAAACTTGAATCCAGAACTTCTTTTTCAGGCTGTTGTTAAATTTGCTAATTTATCTACGGATAAAGAAGATTTAAAGATATTGAGAACGGAAATTATTTTGGACGAAAAATAATGTAAAAATATATTGACTTTTACATTATTTTACAGTAATCTATAGGTGTAATAAGTGCAATACTTCTTTACAAAAGCCCCATTATTAGGGCTTTTTTTGTATATTGGAGGGAAATATGGATTATAATGAAATAATATTTAATTTAAAGAAAAAATATCTTAACAAGGTATATTTGAAAAAGAACAGGAAAAAAATAATAAAAATAGGAACTTTAGCTTTGATATTAGTTGTGAGTTTAATAGTGCTTTTTATAGGGATGGGAGGCAAAGATGAAATTCAAATAAGTCAAGAAGAAGAGTTGTTGTCAAATATGGAGGAACAGCTGACATACGATACTATAATTGTTGATGTGGGCGGTGAAGTTTTGGATGCAAAGGTTGTAGAGTTGCCAATAGATAGTAGAGTAGAAGATGCAATATTTTCTGCAGGTGGGCTTACAGAAAATGCTGACATATCAAATATAAATAGGGCAGCAATACTTTCCGATGGTGAAAAAATATATATTCCTTCCAAGATAGCAGGGCAAGAAACAACAACAGGTGGGCAAACACCAACAGGGGCAGAGTATTCGTCTAAAGTTAATATTAACATAGCTAATGATACTTTATTGCAAGAACTCAAAGGGATAGGACCTGCAACTGCAGAAAAAATAATTGACCACAGAGAAGCCAATGGAAATTTCAAAAAAATAGAAGATATTATGGATGTAAGTGGGATAGGCGAAAAAACCTTTGAGGACATAAAAGAAGACATTACTGTTTGATGATTGCAATAATAATTTTTCAGCCTTTTTCAGAATAATTGTTTATTCAGACCAAAGAATTAGTGAATAATTATAAAACACTTATTTAAAAAAATTCTGAATAATTCCTTGCTCATTCTGAGGAATTATAAAAAATTTTTCGAATATTTTTCTAAAAAAATTCGAAAAAATATTTACTTAAGGGTATTTGTAAATATAATCTTTTCATGTTAAAATAGTGGAGGCTTGGTTTTCTAAAAGGTTTAAAGTGAAGGAAAAAAGGGTATGATAACAAAAGAGAAGATAGATAGAATAAATGCACTTGCAAAAAAATCAAAAGAAGAAGGCTTGACAGAAAGCGAAAAAGCGGAGCAACAAAAGCTAAGACGGGAATATATTGATGCTATCAAAGGCAATGTAAAGGCCCAAGCAGATAGAATTAAGTTTGTTGAAGATTTGTCTCCGGAAGAGAGAAAAAAACATAGTGAAAATAATTAAGTGAGGAAAACAATGAGAAAAGTTTATTTAGATTACTCAGCAACAACTCCTGTAAAAGAAGAAGTCTTGAAAGAAATGTTACCGTTTTTTAGTGAAAATTTTGGTAATCCTTCTAGCTTATATGAAATAGGGGAAGATTCAAAAAATGCAATTGGGGAAGCCAGAAAAAAAGTGGCATCTTTAATAAATGCACAGCCAGAAGAAATTATATTTACTGGAAGTGGAACAGAGGCTGATAATTGGGCTATAATTGGAACAGCAGAAAAACTTAAATCCAAAGGAAACCATATTATAACAACCAAAATAGAGCATCATGCGGTTTTGCATACATGTAGATATTTGGAAAAAAATGGATATGAGGTTACATATCTAGATGTTGACAAAGAAGGATTTGTTAAAGCTGAAGATTTAGAAGCGGCTATAAATGAAAAAACAATACTTGTTTCTATAATGCACTTAAATAATGAAATAGGAACTGTTCAGCCCATAAAAGAGTTGGTAAAAATAGCAAAGGACAAAGGAGTTAGATTTCATACAGATTCTGTTCAGGCATTGGGAAATCTAAAAATAGATGTAAAAGATATGGATGTAGACATGATGTCCATAAGTGCTCATAAAATTTATGGGCCAAAAGGAATAGGTGCCTTATATATAAAAAAAGGAACAAATCTTGAAAATCTTTTACACGGAGGCGCTCAAGAATTCAAGAAGAGGGCGGGAACAGAAAATCTAACAGGAATTATTGGTTTCGGTGCAGCAGCAGCTCTTAGTGAAGATATCTTGGAAAAGCATATTGAACATTGCAAAACCTTGAGAGATAAATTTGTGAAAGAAATTCAAGAACGACTGGACAATGTTTATATTAACGGTTCAATGGAAGAAAGGCATCCTGGAAATGTAAATATCACTTTTGAATTTATTGAAGGAGAAGCCATATTACTTTTGCTTAACATGAAGGGCATATATGTTTCTACTGGCTCTGCTTGTTCTTCTGCCAGTCTAACTCCATCCCATGTGCTGGATGCACTAGGGGTTCCTGTTGAAAGGATTCATGGCTCTATTCGTTTTACAGTAGGGGATTTTACCACTGAAGAAGACATAGACTATGTAATTAATGAAGTTGTAGAAATAGTAAATAAGTTAAGAGCCATGTCTCCTATTTCCCAAGAAAAAGGCTGGAAAGCATAGGATATATGGTGAATAATTTAAAACAGAGAAAATGATATAGAAGTTATTGAATAGTAAAGACTAAATTAAAAGAAAGGCAAGGAAAATAATGTCAATGTATAACAGTAAGGTGATGGATCATTTTATGAACCCTCATAATGTGGGAGAAATAGAAAATGCAGATGGA
>CAYJJM010000073.1:0-3124 GCA_964370515.1 uncultured Oscillospiraceae bacterium
ACGAGGGTGGAGCAATGCAACCTTGGGAAATCGACTTTAAATAAATGTTTTATAACTAAAAAGAGGATAAACAATATATGGGATACATGAAAGAAAAATATATTGTTTATCCTAGAAATTGAAAGGAGCAATTATCATGAGTGATAAAAATCAAGTTACTCTTAATGGGAAAAAGAAAAGAGACTTTGGTATAGGAACATTCGTATTCCTAGCTATAACATTAGGAGCTTTAGGGTATTTAGGCTATGTTATGGGAGTTGGCCCAATGTTCAGTACAATATTGAACACAGCCTATGATGTTCTAATCAGCACAGTATTATACATTTGTGCAATTTGTGTAATTATGGGAGCGGTAGCAGCATTATTAACAGAATTTGGAGTAGTAGCTTTGGTACAATGGCTTATCAATCCAATAATGAAACCACTTTATGGAATGCCAGGAGCTTCATCTCTAGGTGTTGTTACAACATTCTTATCAGATAACCCAGCAATTTTGGCCTTATCAAAAGACAAGAAAACTCGTAAATACTTTAAAAAATATCAACTTCCTGCATTGTGCAACCTAGGTACATCATTTGGTATGGGTATGATAGTATGCACATTTATGATCGGCTTAGGAACAGAATTTATTCCAGCAGTAGGAGCAGGTATCCTAGGATGCGTAGTTGGTAGTATTATCTCTACTCGTTTAATGTTGCTTTTCACTAAGAGACATTATAAAAAAGCTGGTTTATGGGAAGAAATGAACCAAATGGATGTTTCTGAAGAAGAAGTCGAAACAATGGCTAAAGAAGAACAAGTGAAAAAGAAATTATTTGATAGAATTATGGGATCTATATTAGAAGGCGGAAAGCTAGGTTGGGAAATCTGCTACGCAACAACACCAGGAGTTGTTGTTATATGTACACTTGTTATGATTCTAACTTTTGGACCAGGAGTTGACGCTACAGGAGCTGTAGCATACACAGGAGCTGCATATGAAGGAGTAGCATTACTTCCAAAATTAGGTGATCTTATATCGCCAGTTACAGAAGTACTATTTGGGTTCCAAGATGGAAGTAACATTGCGGTTCCAATCACATCCCTTGGTGCTGTAGGTGCGGCAATAGGTATGATTCCAGCTATGATCGCAGAAGGTCTTGTAGGAGCAAATGAAATCGCTGTATTTACTGCAATAGGTATGTGCTGGTCTGGATATTTAAGCACACATGTTTCTATGATGGATGCATTAAAAAGAAGAGAACTAATTTCTTTCGCATTAATTGCACACACAATCGCTGGACTTTGTGCAGGTGTTGCAGCACATTACATATTCTTACTAATAGGATAAACATAGGAAGAAATTTTATAGCAAGCAGAGTTGATCTGCTTGCTATAAAGTATTGAAAGGAACAAATTGATGAATAAATATTTAAGTTCAAAAATGAATGTTTTTTCAGGTGAAAAAGGACTTTTTGCAATTTATAGTATATCTTCAGAACTAGAAAGAAGAGGCAATAGAATAATTCATATGGAAATTGGTAAACCTGATTTTGATACTCCTGAATCTATTAAAGAAGCGGGTAAGGTTGCCATTGATGAAGGGAATGTACACTATGCCCCTGCAGCAGGAATGCATGAGTTACTAGAGGCTATAACGGATTGGACTAAAAGAAACCATGGCTTAGAATATAATCCGGAAAATGAAGTACTAGTTACAGTAGGTGCAAGTGAAGCTTTACATTGTATATGGAGTGCTTTCTTGGATCATGATGATACAGTAATGATTCCAAGCCCTTACTATGGCTCTTATGGCTACCAAGTAGTTTGTGCCGGTGCAAACTTTATAGATGTGCCAGTTCTTAAGGATGGGCAAATGAAGTATGACATATCGGAATTTGAGGCTAGAATTACAGATAAGACAAAAATGATACTGATAAATTCACCAGGAAATCCAACTGGATATGTAATGAGCGATGAAGAATTACAGGCTATGGCAGATTTTGCTATTAAACATGACTTGATAGTGATATCAGATGAATGCTATGATCAATTTGTGTTTAACGGGGAATTTAAAAGCATAGCTAGCTTACCGGGCATGAAAGAGCGTACTTTGATTATTAATTCTACATCAAAAACTTTCTCTATGACAGGTTGGAGAGTAGGATATGTTATGGGAAATAAAGAGTTTATAGGATGTTTACAAAATATTCATGAACACTTAGCGATTTGCCCTACATCATTTGCACAGCAAGGTGCAATAGAAGCGTATGCTACAGATATAGCAGAAACAAAGGAAATGTTTGAAGAATACAAAAGAAGAAGAGATTATTTTGTTCAAGAATTGAGCAAAATAAAAGAACTTTCTTTTTATGAGCCGCAAGGAGCTTTCTACATCTTCCTTAATGTGAAAAATACAGGAATGAGCGGGGCTGAATTCTGCTTAGGCCTATTAAATGAAAAAGGCGTTGCCCTTGCAGCAGGAGAATGTTTTGGAAAAGACTGGTCAGACTATGTTAGAATTTCTTACTGCTGTTCAATGGAAGAAATAAAAGACGCAATAAAATATATGAAAGAATTCATAGAAGAAAAGAAATCTTCTTAAATTGAATCAAAAAAATCATATCACAAAATAGACCTTCTTAAATTAAATGAAAAATATCCACACAAAAAAAGCCAGAGGAAACTCTGGCTTTTTTTTGAAACGCTTTACTATTTCATTTTTTGTGAAATAGAATTTATCAAACCATTTGCTGAAATAATCTCGTTGATAAAATCAGGGAAAGGTGTGGCGCGATAAACTTTTGATTTTGTTAAATTTGTAATTTCGCCTGTTTCAAAATTTATAGAAACTTCATTACCCTCATCAATGTCATCAACTGCTTCTGGGCATTCTAAAATTGAAAGACCAATATTAATGCAGTTACGATAAAAGATTCGAGCAAAAGTCTTAGCAATTATACAAGAAACTCCGCACTCTTTTATTACCATAGGCGCGTGCTCTCTAGAGGAACCACATCCGAAGTTTAGTCCACCAATAATTATATCTCCAGAATTTACTTTGTTTGGGAAATCAGGATCAATCGCTTCCATGCAATGTGTGGCTAATTCTTTGCGATCAGATGTGTTTAGATAGCGTGCAGGG
>CAYJJM010000073.1:3134-4992 GCA_964370515.1 uncultured Oscillospiraceae bacterium
GATTATAATATCTGTGGCAATATTATCTCCGTATTTATGTGTGAAACCTTTTACATTCATTTTAATTCTCTCCTTATAATAAGTTATTTAATATTTCTTGGGTCAAATATTTTTCCCGCGATAGCAGAAGCTGCAGCAACAGCAGGGCTTGCAAGATATACTTCTGAAGTTTCATGTCCCATTCGCCCTATGAAATTTCTGTTTATGGTTGCTACACATTTCTCATTATCTGCCAAGATTCCCATAAAACCACCAAAACAGGATCCACAAGTAGGTGTTGATACGGCACAGCCAGAATCAATAAATATATCAATATACCCTAGCTTTATAGCCTCCTTGTAAATGGCTTGTGTAGCAGGAATAATGATTGTTCTGACATCAGGATGAACTACTTTTCCTTTAAGAATCTCAGCAGCAATTTTTAAGTCTGTAAGCCTTCCGTTTGTACAAGAGCCGATTACAACCTGTTGAATAAAAATATCTTGATTTACTTCTGAGATTGATTTTGTGTTCTCAGGCAAATGAGGGAAAGCGACTATTGGCTCTATTTTATCTAGATCAATTTTAATGATTGATTGATATACGGCATCTTCATCTGCTTCATAAACCACATAATCTCGATCTACACGCCCTTGCATATATTCTCTTGTGGCCGAATCTACAGGGAATATTGCGTTTTTTGCACCAGCCTCAACTGCCATATTTGCAATTGTAAATCTGTCGTCCATAGAAAGGGAAGCAATTCCGTCTCCCTTGAATTCCATTGACATGTATCTGGCACCATCTACACCAATTTGACCAATAATATAAAGAATCACATCTTTTCCGCTTACATGTTCTTTTAACTTCCCTGACAACTCAAATGAAATTGCTTCAGGTACTTTTAACCAAGTTTGACCCGTTGCAAGGGCAGCAGCTAAGTCAGTGCTTCCAACACCAGTAGAGAAGGCACCTAGTGCGCCATAAGTACATGTGTGAGAGTCTGCACCTATTAGTAGTTCGCCAGCTGCAATAAGGCCATTTTCTGGTAAAAGTGCATGTTCTATTCCCATTTTGCCTGCGTCAAAGAAATTAGTAATATTGTGTTTTTTTGCGAAGTCTCTAGAAATTCTACATTGTTGTGCAGCTTTTATATCCTTTGTAGGGACAAAGTGATCCATTACTAGAGTTATTTTTTCTTTGTCAAATACCTTTGGAAAACCTGCTCTTTCAAATTCACTAATGGCTATGGGAGAAGAAACATCATTGCCCAAAACCATGTCTAAATTTGCTTTTATCAATTGACCAGGAGTTACAGAATCTAGCCCTGAATGAGCGGCTAGAATTTTTTGTGTCATTGTCATACTCATGTTGTTAAAATCCTTTCTTTTGTATAGTATTGATAATAGTCTATTAAATAAAATACGATAGTACTTAATCAGTATCATTTGATTGATTAAATACTTGCACTTATACAACTTAATTATTATACCATTTTTATTGGGTTTATTAAATGAAAAAAAAGAATAATCAAAAAAATAATCAAAAAAACATTATAATATATTTGCTTAATTAAACCAAATATATTATAATATTTTAGATGATTTAAGATTTGCACTGTTAGCTCAGCTGGATAGAGTAGCGCACTACGAATGCGAAGGTCGGGGGTTCGAATCCCTCACGGTGCACCAAAAATAGAAAAAGTGGATTCGAACCCGAAAGGGCGAGAACGTGAGGAGAAAGCCCAGTGGGTTTTCGAGTAGTGAGCGGTTCGAGGCGATATGAAATGAGCCGAAGAACGGTAGACTGTGAAACAGGCTACAAAATCCCTCACGGTGCACCAAAAATAGAAAAAGTGGATTCGAACCCGAAAGGGCGA
>CAYJJM010000073.1:5092-6995 GCA_964370515.1 uncultured Oscillospiraceae bacterium
GAGCCGAAGAACGGTAGACTGTGAAACAGGCTACAAAATCCCTCACGGTGCACCATTTATCTTTAAAATTTCAAGTTAAATGAGGTAAGGCATAATGATAATAGAAATTTTAACAGGATTCTACTTTGCTTTCTTTTTTGTAGCAAACCTCATGTTTTATAAAGTGTGCTATAAAATAATGGACAGAGCAAGGGTAGGTATGAAAATTATATATGTAGCAGCCTTTATTAATAGCACTTTTTTTTCTGTTATGATTTATGGGTTCAACCAATTACCGACGGTTACATACTTAATGGTGTTTTTTGGAACCACAATACAGCTAACTATATTATTTAAAAATGACATTTTGGGAATATTAATGTGCTCATTTATGGCAACCATATATTTGATTTGCATAGAATCTATTGTTGTTTCTTCAGGTGCTCTTCTTAGGGGGATAACTATTGGAGAACTTACATACAATCATATGCTATTGTTTGAACATATAGTTATAGCTTGGATGTTCTGTATGATTGCAAGTATAATAATATACAAGTTTGTTCCGGGAAAATATTTAAAAATTATAAATCAAAGCAAAGAACAAATTGGATTTGTAATGGCATTTTTGACAACTGCCTTAGTATATTTAACATACAACTCATTTATATATGGAAAAGCCGATACATTTGATCCGATTTATCTCCCATTACATCAAATAATTGCACCATTAACTTGGCTTATTATTGTCAACTTGACAATTGCTCTATTGATTCGTTTTGATTATTTGAATGGGTACAAGGTAAAGGCAGATTTACTTACCAAAACTGTTCAAGAGCAACAAACACAACTTATGAAAAGTAAAAATATGGCAGAGCGTGATTCTTTGGTGAATTTATATAACAAAGCTACAGCAGAGAAAAAAATAAAAGAGGCACTAGAAAAATCAAAAAATGGTAGTTTTTTCATAATAGATGTAGATAATTTCAAAGATATTAATGATCAAAAGGGCCATCCTTATGGTGATAAAGTTTTGCTGTATTTATCAAAGAGATTGTTAAATATATTTAGAACAGATGATATAGTAGGACGAATAGGTGGAGATGAGTTTGTAGTATTTATGAAAAATTTAGCAACAGAAGAAGAACTTGAGCGAAAAGGAAAAGAACTTTGTGATGTGGTAAAGGTGCCGTTTCAAGACGAATTTGGTGTAAGTGCAAGGGTATCCATAAGCATAGGAATTGCAACAACCCCAACAGCTGGCGATACATTTGAGGAACTTTATAGAAATGCAGATAGAGCATTGTATGTTTCAAAGAAAAAGGGTAAGAATACCTATTCAATATATGAGATGTAATAAAGTCTCCATCTTATAAAATTTTATGAAAAAAATCTTAAATCTCAAACATTAGATTTCTTAAAAAGGTATAAAATATCACTAAATTTTCATCTTAAATCTAACCTTGAATTTTCAGCATAAATTTTAGGAAAATTTAAGGGATGACATACCTTGAATAGATTGCAACATTGTGATAAACTCAATTTGGATGTATTTGTTGGAGGAGAAAATGAAAAAAAGTAAGAATATTTTTTTTGTAATTTTATTAATGTTAGTAGTGGGAAGCTTTACAGGATGCGAAGAGGTAAGCAAATATGTGGGGACTTGGAATACAACTGACATAAAAGTTGCAGGAGAGAGCGTGAAAGAAACTTTTGGTGAAGCAGGGAATGTAACCCTAATCTTGGAAGAAGAGGGAAAAGGAACATTGCAAATTGCTGAGCAAATAGGACATATTACTTGGGTAGAAATTGAAGGCAAGGAAGAAGGGGCTGAACCCTTGGGTGTAGTAATTACAGATGCAATGGATGTAGTTGTTGATTTTAATGAAAACCAAGAAGGTGTGTTGGTATTTGAGATAGAGGAAAT
>CAYJJM010000074.1:0-6911 GCA_964370515.1 uncultured Oscillospiraceae bacterium
GAGGAATATGATTATATAGCCGATGCTATAGATACAGTTTCCTCAAAATTAGCATTAGTAAAGCTAGCAAAAGATATGAAAATCCCTATTATATCATCTCTTGGGACTGGAAATAAACTTGAACCCACACTGCTTAGGGAAGGAGATATATATGAAACTCGTATATGTCCATTAGCAAAAAAAATGAGAAAAGAACTTAGGGAAATAGGAGTAGAGGATTTAAAAGTAATTTACTCTATAGAAGAACCAGTAAAGACGGGTGAGAGAACGCCATCAAGTATGATGATGGTTCCAGCAGCAGCAGGACTCTTGATGTCAAAAAGGATTATTTTGGATTTGATTAATATTTAAGAGGAGGAAAGCGTATGAAAAAAATACTAATAACAGGCGGCCCTACAAATGAATACATAGATGAGGTAATGAAAATAACTAATATGTCAACAGGAAGTTTGTCTTTGGCCTTGGGAAAAGAGTTTCTAAAAGAAAAATATAAAGTTGTTTTGGTATTAAATAATAGTGTAAATATAGATTCTATAAAAGATGAAAAAAACTTAGAAGTTATAAAAGTAGAAACGACGGATGAAATGCTTAGAGAAGTAAAGAAACAAAGTAAAAGTGAAGCTTTTGATTGTGTAATACATGCAGCAGCAGTAGGAGACTATAAAGGTGATTTTTCATTCCTTATGGAAGATATGGCAAAAGAAATTTTCGAAAAAATCAATACTATTAAATCAGAAGAAGATATACTGGGAATATTAGTGAATCCTGATTGCAAATTAAATGATGATTCAAAAATAAGCAGTTATCAACAAAACTTAACAGTCAAGCTAGGTCTTACTCCCAAAATAATTGGCAGACTGAAGGAATGGTTTCCAGAAACTTTGCTGGTAGGTTGTAAACTTCTTGAAAATGTTGAAAAAAAACAACTATATGATGTTGCCCAAAAGTTAGCAATAAAAAATGAAATGGACTATATTTTAGCTAACGATTTAGCAGATCTTAGAAAAGGGGATCAAACTCGCTACTTAGTAACAAAAGAAGGTTATGAAGGAATAAAATTAGCAGAACCAAAAGAAATATTCGACTTTATAGCAGGAGAATTAGAAAAAGAAAGAAAGTAACTAAACTGAAAGAGAAAATATTGAAGCGTAGGCATTTGCAACGCGAACCAGCCCCCCCATATGTATATAAAATAAGCAGAGAGAGAAAATGACATAGTGTAGGGTGAAATAAAAATGTAAATGTAGATTACTTTGAAAACACAAGTAAAAGGAGGAAATAAAATGGAAATGTCGGGAACTATGATAATTTTAATCCTTGTAAATATAATTCTTTTGCTAGGAATTATAGTATTATATATTGAAACAAAATCTATCAAAAAAAATATACATAGTGATAAAAAAGAAACGGAAGCTATTATTAATGAAAATAAAAATAACAAAGACGAAATAATTACCTTTGTTAAAGGGCAGATAGAAGTACTTATGAATAGTACAAATCATAGTATTTCACAAATGACTACCCAAGTGAACAACCTGAATGCTCAAAATGACAAAAAATTAGAAGACATTAGACTAACCATGGAGAGAAGACTTTATCAGTTGCAAAATGACAACAATATGCAATTGGAAAAAATGAGGGGAACAGTAGATGAAAAGCTTCAAAAAACATTAGAAGACAAAATCGGACAATCATTTAGGCTTGTTAGTGATAGATTAGAACAGGTTTATAAAGGTTTGGGAGAAATGCAAACATTGGCTTCTGGGGTTGGTGATTTAAAGAAAGTACTTACAAATGTAAAGAATAGAGGAATTTTAGGTGAAATTCAATTAGGAGCAATTTTAGAAGACATTTTGCCAAAAGAACAGTTTGAAACTAATGTTAAGGTTTCTCCTCATGCCACCAACTATGTTGAATATGCTATAAAGCTTCCAGGAGATGGCAAAGGCTCAACAGTATACCTCCCTATAGATGCCAAGTTCCCAGGAGATAGTTATGTGGCTTTGCGAGATGCAATTGAAGCTGGAGATGTTGAAAAAATAGCATTTGCGAAGAAAGTTTTAGAAAGCACTCTAAAGAAAGAAGCAAAAGACATTAGTACAAAATATATAATTCCTCCATATACGACGGACTTTGCTATAATGTTTTTGCCATTTGAGGGGTTATATGCAGAAGCAATAAATATGGGGCTTATTGAAACATTGCAAAAAGAATATAAAGTAAATATTGCGGGGCCAACTACTATGGCAGCCCTTCTTAATAGCTTACAAATGGGATTTAGAACCTTAGCCATCCAAAAAAGGTCTAGCCAAGTATGGGATGTTTTGGGTGCTGTAAAGAACGAATTTGAAAAATTTGAAACTGTAATTATTGATACTCAAAAAAGAATAAATCAGGCAAATGAAGGCTTGGAAAGATTGGTAGGAACAAGAACACGACTAATAAAAAGCAAATTAAAAGATGTTACAATGCTGACAGATGAAAAAAGTAAAAATTTACTAGAAGATGAAACTGATGAAGTGAAAATAGAGATTATTGAGGAATAATTAGTGAATATATATTGTATAGGAGATATTCATCTTTCCCTAGATCCTAAAGTTGGAAAACCTATGGATACCTTTGGTGAGATATGGATAAATCATTGGGAAAATTTAAAATTAATGTGGGAAAATACCGTTCAAGAAGATGATTATGTCATTCTCGTAGGGGATATTTCTTGGGGACTGAAAATAGAAGAAGCAAAAGCAGATTTAGATTTTATTTCAAGCTTACCTGGAAAAAAAATATTAATTAAAGGCAACCATGATTTATGGTGGCATGGCATAAAAAAACTAAATTCAATGTATGAAAATATTCACTTTCTGCAAAATGATGCAGTTGAATTAGAAGATGTAGTGGTTTGTGGAACAAGAGGATGGTTATGTCCAGGAGATCCTGACTTTACAGAAAATGATATGAAAATATATAAGCGAGAAGGATTAAGACTAGAAAATTCTTTAATTGAAGGGGTCAAAACAGGCAAAGAAATAGTCGTTTTTACCCATTTCCCACCAACAAATGATAAAGGGCACACATCATTATTTACAGACCTTTTTAAAAAATACGAAGTTAAAAATGTTTATTTTGGACATTTACATACAAAATCAGGATTTAAAAAAGCTTTGCAAGGATTTAAAAATGGGACAAACTATAAGCTTGTATCATATGATTTTTTGGAAGGAAAATTTGAAAAGGTGAAATAATATGAAAAAAATAATATTAATAGTGCTAGATAGTTTAGGCGTTGGTGGGGCAAAGGATACTGCTACTTTTAATGATGAAGGGGCAAATACATTACTACATATTTTGGAAAAAAATCCGTCGCTTGCAATACCTAACTTAAAAGAATTGGGGCTTTGCAACATTGACACAATAAAAGAGTTGGGACTAGAATCCAAAAATCCTAAAGGGTATTATGGTCGCCTTGAAGAAAGTTCAACTGGAAAAGACACAATAACTGGTCATTGGGAGATGATGGGAATTAGAACAACAATTCCTTTTAAAACTTATCCTAATGGATTTCCAGATGATTTTATAGAAGAATTTGAAAAAACCATAAAAAGAAAGGTGCTAGGTAATTACCCTGCATCAGGAACAGAGATAATTGAGAAACTTGGGAGTGAACATGAAAAAACGGGTATGCCAATAATCTACACCTCTGCAGATAGTGTTTTACAAATTGCCGCAAACATAGAAGTAGTGCCTTTGGAAGAATTATATGATATTTGTGAAATTGCAAGAAAAATGCTAGTAGGCAAATGGGCATGTGGAAGAGTAATTGCAAGGCCATATGAAATAATTGATGGAAAAAGAAAAAGGACTTCAGATAGAAAAGATTATGCTGTTTCACCACCAGAAAAAACTTTATTAGATAAACTTAAAGAAGAAAATATAAAAGTTGTTGCAGTTGGAAAAATTGAAGATATATTCAATGGGCAAGGTATTGGGGAAGCTGTTCATACCAAAAATAATATGGATGGTGTGGATAAAACCCTTAAGTATATAAAAGAAGAATTTGCAGGCTTGATTTTTACAAATTTAGTAGATTTTGATTCTAATTTTGGCCACAGGAGAGATCCTATAGGTTATGGAAAGGCATTGGAGGAATTTGATTGTAGACTTCCTGAAATATTTGAAGCAATGGGAAAAGAAGATTTGCTTATTTTAACCGCAGACCATGGAAATGATCCTATTCATAGTGGTACAGACCATACTAGAGAAACGGTTCCAGGAATTTATGCAACAAAAGAAATGTGGGATGGCAAAATTGAAGGAAAGGAACTTGATGTAAGACATTCTTTTGCAGACATTGGAGCAACAATAGCCAGGATTTTTCAAATAGAAAACTTAAGTCATGGAGAACCCATAGAAGAAATTATAAATAATCTTTAATGTACTTTAAATTCGATTATTTATAGGATTATATGCTCGAATTTATATTAGTAAGCTAATATAAATATTACTGCAAAGAAACAGAAGAAAAGAAAGGAAGAAAATCATATGGACATACTTTCTATAATTTCAAAGAAAAAAAAAGGAATTGGACTTTCCAAAGAGGAAATAAACTTTTTTGTAGATAAATATACAAAGGGAGAGATTCCTGACTATCAGATGGCGGCTCTTCTTATGTCGATTTGCCTTATGAAGATGAATGAGGAAGAAACATATCAGCTTGCAAATGCAATGAAAAATTCAGGAGATATTATTGATTTAAATGAAATAAAGGGAATCAAAGTAGATAAGCATAGTACAGGAGGAGTTGGAGATAAGATTACATTAGTTGCAGGACCTTTAGCTGCTGCTATTGGAGTTAAGGTAGCCAAAATGAGCGGAAGAGGTTTAGGATTTACAGGAGGAACTATAGACAAGATGGAGTCTATTCCTAACATTAAGACATCTTTAGAAGAGGCGGATTTTTTTAAAATAGTAAATGAAATAGGGCTATCTGTAATTGGTCAAACTGGGCAAATAGCGCCAGCTGATAAGAAAATATATGCCTTAAGAGATGTTACTGAGACCGTAGATAATATTTCATTAATTGCATCATCAATAATGTCAAAAAAATTAGCCTCAGGAAGTGACAAAATAGTTTTGGACATAAAATGTGGAACAGGCGGATTCATGAAAACAATTGAAGAAGCTGAAAAACTAGCAAAAGAAATGATAAAGATAGGAAAAAATGACGGTAAGAAAACTGTAGCACTGATAACAGATATGAACCAGCCACTAGGCCATGCTATAGGAAATAGCCTAGAAGTTATTGAGGCAATAGAGACATTAAAAGGAAAAGGCCCAGAAGATGTTACAAACTTATCTTATGAAATTGCTGGAATTATGGCATTTTTGGGAGAAAAAGCAAAAACCATAGATGAAGGTAAAAAGATGGCCAGAAAAGCCTTGAATGAAGGGAAAGGCTTATTAAAACTAAAAGAGATGATTGAAAAACAAGGGGGAAATGCAAAAGTTATAGAAGACTATGATATATTCCCTAAATCAAATAAATCTAAAAAAATAATTGCTCCAAAAGAAGGATATATAGAAAAAATTGAAACAAATAAGATAGGTATGGCATCATTAAAGCTTGGAGCTGGTAGAGAAAAAAAAGAAAATGATATTGATTTGGGAGCTGGCATATATTTATTCAAAAAAATTGGCGATTATGTAGAAAAAGGGGGAGAAATTGCTGAAATTTACACAAACAAAGAAAATGTATCAGATGAAATATCAAAAGAAATCTTAAATGCAATTACTTTTTCAGCAGAAAAAACTATTAAGCCTAAATTAATAAAGAAAATTTTGGATAATTAATTATATTATCTATATAAACTATTGACAATAAGATATAAAAGTGTAAAATGAATAAAGGTAACATCTTTTACGGGCTGTATAAATTATAGCAAGTAGGTTATTTATATTATTAGAGAGGAAACTTATTTTAAGGAGGAAACGTATGAATAAGACTGAATTAGCAGCTATAGTTGCAGAAAAAACTGGTTTGAGCAAGAAAGCTGCAGAAGAGGCAGTAGTTGCTACTATACAAGGAGTAGAAGAAGCATTGAAAAAAGGTGAAAGAGTACAACTTATCGGATTTGGTACTTTTGAAGTTAGAGAAAGAAAAGCAAGAACTGGTAGAAATCCAAGAAAACCAGATGAAATTATAGAAATTGCTGCATCAAAGGCTCCTGTGTTTAAAGCAGGAAAAGCTTTAAAAGATTCAATAAACAAATAAGCTAACTTACGGAGACCTTTGGTCTCCGTTTTAAATTGTTTGAATTAATAGGAAAGTAAATATTGAGGTATTTATGCGATTAGATAAATTTTTAAAGGTTTCAAGAATAATAAAGAGAAGGACAGTTGCAAAAGAGGCTTGTGACCAAGAAAGAGTTTCAATAAATGGAAGGATAGCAAAAGCTGGAGCCATTGTTGTCATAGGTGATATTATTGAAATAAGATTTGGTACTAAAGAAATAAAAGTGAAAGTATTAACTTTGACTGAAACTGCCAAAAAAAATGAAGCGGCAGAAATGTATGAGAGTATATAAAAATATATAAAAAATATATAAAAACCCTGAAACATATTATAATTTCAGGGTTCAGTATCAAAGAAGCAACTTGTCTGTGGCAAGTTGTTTTTATGTTATTAAAAATTTATTTAATCTTTTCCATAAAAATACTATTATAGGTGGTTCGATAAAAATAAGCAAAACTGACTTTAAAATTCTTGCTGGCAAAAGAGCAATGAAGGCAGAGTCAAACATAAGAGAAAGCCAGTAGGTGTTTAACCCCAAATGTATCAATAAAGAAACTAAAATAACAGGAACAATAACTCTTTTTAAGCTAATTGTTTTATTATGGAGGAAAAGCCCATAGAT
>CAYJJM010000075.1:0-6844 GCA_964370515.1 uncultured Oscillospiraceae bacterium
TACTTAGACTTAGTTTTTGGAATTAGTTTATAACCTAGTCCTCTAACTGTTACTATCTCAAAATCTTCATTTCCTCTAAACTTTTCTCGCAGCCTACTTATATGTACATCCAAAGTATGTCCATCTGATTCTGTATCAACTCCCCAAATTTCATCCATAATTTGTTTTCTAGTGAATATCCTATTGGGAGAGCTGGCAAGTTTAAACAATAGCATAAACTCTTTCTGCACCAACACTATCATTTCTTGACCAACAGTAACTTCCAGCCTTTCTCTATCCAGTTCTGTTTGTCCCAGCTTCAGCTTATGTGATGTAGCAATCTTACTTCTTCTTAAAAGAGCTTCAACTCTCCAAACCATTTCATTCACATCAATAGGCTTAACCATATAATCATCTATTCCAAGGTCAAACCCTTTTTTCTTATCTACCGGTGTATCCCTCGCCGTAATCATCAATATTGGCATGCCATATCCTGCGGATCTAAGTTCTTCTACCATCTCAAAACCGTGCATTCTTGGCATCATAACGTCTGTTACAATTAAATCTACATGATTTTCTTCTAGTATTTCAAAGGCTTCTATCCCATCTTTTGCAGGAATAGTCATATACCCACTATCATTTAACACTACAGTAAAAAGTTCTCTTAGCTCTTTTTCATCTTCTACTACTAATATTCTTAGCATGTTTATCCCTTCTTATATATTAGAATAGATGTCTTGACATATTCATTATATTAATTATCCAAACTTCCCTTTTGCTTGGATTAACTCCCTCAATTACTTGGAAACACTACTGGTTATTAATTGGTTTTTCAGTTCCCATAGCTTAGGGGACAGATCCACATAGTAGGTTTGTGGCTTTTCAAATCTTAAGGTTTCTTCCCATAGAGTATCAATTTGCTCCTTGCAATAATTTCTTATTTCTTCAATAGATGGACTTTTGTATAGGCATTTTCCCTTTTCAAAAATTTGAATCATCAAGTTCACTGCTGTAAAGTTCTCTATCCTTTTTCTCTTCCATATTGCATCAGGGTCAAATATTTCATAAAAGCCCTCTTCATTAGGTTGTGGTGGCTCTTCTCCATATATTGTTAGAACATCTGCCAAGGCTTTGCCACTCTCATTGTCGTAAAGCCTATAAACCTCCTTAAAATGAGGGTTTGTGATTTTCTCTGTGTTTTCGCTTATTTTGATTTTTGGTATCATTTTACCGTCTACCTCTATGGCCGCTAGCTTATAGACTCCTCCAAACACAGGTTCAGATTTAGATGTTATTAGCCTTTCGCCTACACCAAAACTGTCAATTTCTGCGCCCTGAGAAAGCAGTTCCCTTATAACATACTCATCTAATGAATTGGAAACAATTATTTTACATTCTTCAAGGCCTGCATCATCTAGCATTTTTCTAGCATTCTTTGTAAGGTAAGTTATATCACCGCTATCTATTCTAATTCCCATTTTTGCAGGCTTTAATTCTTTAAACACCTTAATCGCTGCTGGTATACCTGACTTTAATACATTAAATGTATCTACGAGGAAGGTGCAATTGTTTGGATAAATTTTTCCATAGGCTTTGAAAGCTTCATATTCACTTGGAAACATTTGAACCCAGCTGTGTGCCATAGTTCCAAGGGCAGGTATTCCAAATTCTTTTTCTGCCATAGTGCAAGCTGTGCCTATACAGCCTCCAATATATGTGGCTCTTGCACCATACACCGCTGCTGATATTCCATGGGCTCTTCTGGTTCCAAATTCCATGACACCTCTTCCTTCAGCCGCCCTTACTACCCTGTTTGCCTTTGTAGCAACTAGGCTCTGGTGATTAATGAGAAGGAGGCACATAGTTTCAATAAATTGCGCTTGCAAAATTGGTCCTCTAACGGTTACTATTGGTTCTCCTGGAAAAATAGGTGTTCCTTCTCTTACGGACCATATATCACAGGTGAACTTGAAAATTTCTAGATATTTCATAAAATCTTCTTCAAAAATATTTTTGCTTCTGAGGTACTCTATGTCTTCTTTTGTAAATGTAAGCCCTTTGATATACTCAATTAGTTGTTCTACTCCAGCCATAATGGCAAATCCTCCACCATCTGGCATTTTCCTAAAAAACAAGTCAAAGTATCCTATATGATCATCCATTCCACTTTTGAGGTATCCGTTAGCCATTGTGAGTTCATAGAAATCTGTAACCATAGTCATATTTATTTTTTCAACCATTTTTGTCTCCTTTGCACTTAGCTTACATTTTGTCTAATATAATTTATACCTTAATTTTCACCAATCTCAATTTTGCTTTTTTATTTCCTTTTCGGTATTTCTTCTTACTATGTTTCTGTATTATAATACTTTATTATAATACCCTATTTCATCTGTATTTTCTAGTTTCTTTTGTTTTTTGCCTTTACCTTAACATTAGCTTTTTGAAATTTAAATTTTTTTTGCTTTTTTGTTTTATCTGTTTAGCTCTGGTTTTCTAATCTTTCTTTGTCTATTTTCCCTTTTTCTCTAATTACAAAGCATCCTGCTGTAATTACAATAATTCCTCCCATAATTTGCCATATGCCTAAGGTTTCGCCTAGGAACAGCCAGCCAAAAAATGTTGCTGTTACAGGAAGAAAATTAGAATAAACCGCATTAGTAGTAGGTCCTAGTTTTCCTATAGCATAAATGTAACAAAAGAATCCAAGTCCTCCACTTAAAATACCCAGGTACAATACACTTCCTACTACATCAAATGTAACAAGTTCTATACTTGGCAAATTCCTCAAACCCAAAGGTGCACATATTATAGCAGTGCAACAAATTTGAGTAAATCCAACTGTCACTGTATGATAATCTCCTCTAAGCTTACTGGTTAGGAAGTTATATGCATTCCAAGATATTATAGCCCCTATACAAAGCCCATAGCCAATTAAAGTTCTTCCACTTATCTCCCCAAATTCTAAGCCAATTATAAATCCTACGCCTACTATTGAAATTAAAATTCCTATATTTATTTTCCAGTTGCTTTTGATTTTATACAAAAGTCTTTCGATTCCAACAGAAAGCATTGGCGTAAATGTAAGCATTATTGTAACCATAGAAACTGGTAAATAATCTAGCGCCATGTATTCACATAGGTAATAAAGTATTTCCCCTGTTATGGCACAGAGTATAAATATAGGTAACACCCTAATGGTTACATTTAACTTTATTTTTTTTGCAATTTTAATTATTAAAAAAATGCAAAACGCTATTAAATATTTAAAAAAAACTATTTGTAGTGGGTCTAGCAATTCTAAGGCGTTTTTTGCCATTGAGTAATCGATTCCCCAATTGATTACCAAAAGGACCATCAGGATATGGGCTGTTGTTCTGTCTTTTTTTGTAGCCATAGTGGCTTCTACTTTCATTTTAAACCTCTCTTTTCTCTTCATTTTTTATTTTTTCTCAAACCTTTTCCTTTAATTTCCCTTTTACTTTTTATCAATTATTCCTTTTAAGTTTCACCCACCCTTCTTCTTTCAAAACATTTTGTACTTCATGTTAATTTTTAGTCCATGGACATTCTCTCTTTAGAAGCAAATTTCAACTAAATCCATTTCTTTTCTGGCACATTTACAAAACATCCATTTTTTTGCCTAAGTATATTTTGATTTCTCTATTTCCTTCTTGCTATTTCAAAATTTTCTTCAAAAATTCTCCTGTATATGAATTTTCACAATCTGCTACTTCCTCTGGGGTTCCTTCAATTAGAATGGTTCCTCCTCTTATGCCACCATCAGGGCCAAGGTCTATAATGTGGTCGGCTCGCTTAATCACATCTAGGTTGTGTTCAATAACTATAGCTGTGTTTCCACCATCTACTAGCCTATCTATTACCTTTGCTAGCTTGTCTACATCTGCAAAATGTAATCCTGTTGTAGGTTCATCCAAAATATACAGAGTTTTTCCTGTGCTTCTCTTGGAAAGCTCTGAAGCTATCTTGATCCTTTGTGCTTCCCCTCCCGAAAGTTGTGTAGATGGTTGCCCCAACTTGATGTATCCAAGTCCAACTTCTTCAAGAGTTTCCAGTTGTCTGTTAATAGCTGGAATATTTTCAAAAAACTCTAGGGCTTCTGTAACATTCATATCTAAAACTTCAAATATATTTTTACCTTTGTATCTAACTTCTAAGGTCTCTTTGTTGTATCTTTTTCCTTTGCAAACTTCACAAGGTACATATACATCAGGCAAAAAGTGCATTTCTATCTTAATTATACCATCTCCACTACAGGCTTCGCACCTACCACCTTTTACATTAAAGCTAAATCTACCTTTGTTGTATCCTTTGATTTTCGCCTCTGGAAGTTGGGCAAATAAATCTCTTATATGGGTAAAGACTCCTGTATATGTCGCTGGGTTAGATCTTGGAGTTCTGCCTATTGGTGACTGGTCTATATCTATTACTTTATCAATGTTTTCTACTCCCTCTAGTTTTTTGAATTTTCCCGGGCTTTCTTTTGTCTTACTCACTATGCTAGATGCACCTTTGTAGATTATTTCATTTACTAGGCTGCTTTTTCCTGAGCCAGAAACCCCCGTTACGCATACTATCATTCCCAAAGGTATATCCACATCTATGTTTTTTAAATTGTTTTCTTCTGCACCTATTACCTTAATATATTTTCCATTTCCTTCTCTTCTTTCAACGGGAATTCCTATTGTTTTTTCGCCTCTTATGTATTGACCTGTAATAGATTCTTTGCACTTAATTACATCTTCAATTGTACCAGAAACTACAATTTCACCTCCATGAATACCTGCCTTAGGCCCAATATCCACAATATGGTCTGCCGCATGAATTGTATCTTCGTCATGCTCTACTACTATTAGGGTGTTCCCAATGTCCGTAAGTCTTCTTAGAGTTGCCAAAAGTTTTTCATTATCTTTTTGATGAAGCCCGATACTTGGTTCATCTAAAATATAAAGAACGCCTACGAGGCCTGAGCCTATTTGAGTTGCAAGCCTGATCCTTTGCGATTCTCCGCCACTTAAGGTGCTGGCGCCTCTGGACAAATTCAGATAGTCAAGGCCTACATTAACCAAAAACCCTAGCCTTCCTTTTATTTCCTTTAGTATCTGCTCTCCGATGATTTTTTCTTTTGTTGTCATCTTTCCTTCTAAATTTTCCGCATAGGAAAGTGCTTCCAAAATATGCATGTCTGACACATCTGCAATGTTCTTGCCGTGAACTTTAACTGCCAAAACTTCTGGCCTTAACCTTTTCCCATTACAAAGCGGACAGATTTTTTGAGACATATATTGCTCCATTTTGTCCTTCATGTAATCTGAATTGGTTTCTATATATCTCCTTTTGATGTTATTAATTAGGCCTTCAACCGCATAGTTCATATGAGATTTAGTCCCTGTACTTTTACTGGTGTATGTATAGTTTAATTTTCTTCCATCAGTTCCATATAAAAGTTCTTCTACAAACTTCTTTGGTAGCTTATTAAAGGGTTTATCTAAATCCGCCTTATGTTCCTCTGCCAAAGCCTTTATCATTTGACTGTAGAAACCTCCCATTTCAACGCTATTGAGTATGTTTGACAGGGCACCTTCTTTAATAGAAAGAGTTTTATCCGGAATTAAAAGTTCCTCGTCTATGTGCTGATTAAAGCCTAGTCCTGAACACTCTGAGCAAGCACCATAAGGGGTATTGAAAGAAAACATTCTAGGTTCTAGTTCTTCAATACTAGCTCCGTGAATAGGACAAGATAACTTTGTAGAGTAAAGCTCATCTTCTCCATCTATCACATGAACTATCATAAGTCCTTCTCCGTGATTCAATGCTAGTTCCACCGCCTCAGCTAATCTACTTTCTATTCCCTCTTTAATAACTAACCTATCTACTACTATTTCTATGGAGTGTTTAATGTTTTTTTCTAATTTGATTTCCTCTTCAACAACATCATATATTTGTCCGTCAACTCTTGCTCTAGTAAATCCTTCCCTTTTGATTTTATCTATTATTTTTTCATGCTCGCCCTTTCTCTGTCTTACCACAGGGCTTAGTATTAGCAATTTGGTTCCTTCTTGTTTTTTTAGCACTTCTTCAACAATTTGGTCAACTGTTTGGCTTTTAATTATCCTGCCACATATATGACAATGAGGCACTCCTACCCTTGCAAACAGCAACCTTAGATAATCATGAATTTCAGTTACCGTCCCTACAGTAGATCTTGGATTTCGGCTAGAAGTTTTTTGGTCTATGGAAATAGCCGGAGAAAGTCCTTCTACCAACTCCACATTGGGTTTTTCCATCTGCCCCAAAAATTGTCTTGCATATGCTGATAAACTTTCAACATATCTTCTTTGTCCTTCTGCATATATAGTGTCAAATGCTAGGGAAGATTTCCCCGAACCTGAAAGTCCTGTGAAGACTACCATTTTATCTCTTGGTATTACTAAGTCCACATTTTTTAAATTATGCTCTTTTGCTCCTTTTATTACTAAATCTTTTGCCATTCTATTGTGTTTTCTCCTGTTCTTTCATTTATAGCTTCGCCTTGTATTCAAACAGCTTTTCTCGCAAGACAACTGCTTTTTCAAACTGCAATTCTTCTGCGGCTTGCTTCATTTCTTTTTCTATAACCTTTACATACTCTATAAGTTCTTTTTTTGTCAGCTCATCAGGCTCTTTGTCTCCATACTTATCTATCTTTGTTTGGTCATCCTCTTTTTTCGTTGCTTCGATTACATCTCTGATGGATTTACGAACACTTTCTGGGGTTATTCCGTGAGTGGAATTATATTCTTCTTGTATTCCTCGTCTTCTGTCTGTCTCATCTATTGCAGCTTTCATAGCCTTGCTTATTCTG
>CAYJJM010000076.1:0-813 GCA_964370515.1 uncultured Oscillospiraceae bacterium
GTCAAAGATAACAAAAGTAGTATTCCTGCAATTACATTCATAATGTTCCATGAGCCACCCATTACAACAAGCCCAGCTCCATCAGTTGCCATTTCAGGGAAATTAAAATACACTTCTACTTCCTTTATTATGGCTTCAATAATATTAACTTGTAATATTAATCCCGGGAATATCCAAGCAAACTTTGTATTAGCCGCTTTTGTGTAACGGATTATCATAAATCCTATTACTCCAGCTAATGCTGAATAGGTTTTTATAACACCAAACCATGTTTCACTTGCAGGGCTTCCTACAATATTTGTTGCAATTAATATTACTAGCACTACGGGCAATATACAGTAGAATGCAATAGACATACTTTTGGATCTACGAGTTATTTCATTGACCAAAATAAGTCCTACAATCAAAATTATAACTCCTAATATAGTTGTTACTGTATAACCTTGAAAGAAAAATCCCATTTTTTTACCTCACATTTCTTATATAGTAGTTTTTTATAAACATACTACTACTTTTTATTTTATCTTATAACCTCACCAAAATGTCCCGCTTCCTGTCTGGCGACAGGCAGGCTATAGTCAGCGGATTCTATTTCAGACTTTATACGCTACTTAAGTTCATTGTGCGTACGCTACTTAAGTTCATCTTGCATACGACTTAATCGCTGTTAGCTCCTTAGCCTGGATTATAGCAAAATCTCTATATCGCTTATTGGATAGGTTTTGCACGAATGCACATATCCATATTTTTCGTCTGCTTTTCGTAGCATCATTCCTTTGGCCAAGAAAACCTCACCTTTTACTAGTTGAACAC
>CAYJJM010000076.1:823-1344 GCA_964370515.1 uncultured Oscillospiraceae bacterium
GGCTACATTCTCCACTACGACAGCATACATTAACTCTTATTCCGCTTCGTTCAAGAGAAGTTAACAGAGATTCGCATGATTTTGCCTCTATAGTTTCATCTCCTACTTTAACTTTGAAAATTTCTTCACCTGTTAAGTTTTGCGGCCATCCGGCTTCTTGGGTAATAGTTGCACTGGCGCCAAACATTTCTCTGCGTATTTTCTTTTCAGGTACGCCCATTTCTTCCAATTCTTTTTTGCAGAAATCATTCATTACTTGAGGTCCACATATATAGCTTGTTCTCTCCATAAAATCAGGAACCAATTTCTTGATTAGTTCTTTATCAATAAACCCTGTTTCGCCTTTCCAGCCTTTTTCTTTTTCAGAAACTATTAGATGGTAGGTGAAGTTTTTATTTTCCTCTGCTAGTTTTTTGAATTCTTCATGGTATAACGCTGCTTCAGAATTACGAGTTCCATATAGCAATATAACTTCTCTGTTGCTTTTTTTTGCAAATACTTCTCTTGCCATGCTTAAGAAT
>CAYJJM010000076.1:1354-5125 GCA_964370515.1 uncultured Oscillospiraceae bacterium
TCCGCCTGCTAGGAAAAGAGATTTCTTTGAATGGAAAACTGGGTTGTAGCGAAAAACTCCTGCTGGTCCATTTGCTTCAAAAACATCTCCAACTTTTGCTTCATCTAACAAAAAGTCTGAAACAAATCCATTTTGAGTTCTTGCCACAGTTATTTCATAGTATCCTCTTTCTAATGGAGAAGATGAAATACTATATGGTCTGCTAGTTCTCACTCCATCAATTACAGTAAAAACGTTAATATACTGCCCTGCTTCAAATGGTGATAAATATCCATCCGTGGACTTGATTTTTATTACTTTTGCATTTTTTTCAGTATCTGTTATTGAAACTATTTCTACTTTCAAATTTTCTTTATGAAGCTTGTTCACCACCTTGTCTGCTTGATTATACGGAAGAATTTTGTTAGGAGCACTAGCTCTATTTTCTTCTATTTCTTGAAGCACTCTTTCCCCGTGGACAAGGGTTCCAAGCAATGTTTCTTTTATTGATTTTGCCATAGTTACACCTCCTTAGCAACTTTTGTTGCAACTTTATCTGCATAAGTATAGTTCGGTCCAAATCCACATGCATTTACCCAACCACTTGCAAATTCAAGTCCTGGTATTTTGCTTTCACTTGGAAAGAAGAATACAGACTGATGAATATCTTGCTCATATCCATAAATTGCTCCTCCTGGATGGTTTAAGTATCTCATATGAGTAAGTGGTGTTGCAATTTCAATTTCTTCAATATGCTCTATAAATCCTGGATACATTTTTTCTAACCTAGCAACAATCCTTTTTCCTGCTTCGTATTTTGCCTCATAATATTCTTCTGGAGATAATTTTTCCCATTCCTCTCCGTATTTTAGAGTTCCTGCTGTAATGACGCTAGTTCCAGGCGGTGATATTTCAGGGTCATCTACCGTATAGCAGGTAGCTACTAGTGGATCATTTTCTGGCAAAAGTTTATATGCATCTTTACAATCTTCATTAACATCTAGGCTTTCATAGTTAAGTGTAAATGAAGTTGTAAATCCAATTTCTTCAGGTGTGCAGTCAAGTCCTATAAAGCAAGTAAGAGCCGATATTCCTACTGTATATGGTTTTAAATACTCTTTTGCTGATTCTGGAATTTCTTCTTCTTTTAAAAGTGCTCCGTAAGTAGTAAGCGGCGAAATGTTAGAAATGATTTTTTTTGCTCTATATTCTGTTCCGTTTTCGTCAACTACTCCAACCGCAACTCCATTTTCCATGATTATATGCTCTACTCCACAGTTTAGTTTTACTACTCCACCTAATTTTTTTACTGCTTCCATAATCGCTTGGTTCATAACCATAGATGTTCCTCTCAGATAGAAAGGCTTTGTTTCCATATAGAAATTAGTACACTTTGCTAAGATTGACCACGGAAATCTCTGTGGTGTCATTCCCATAAAGCACCAATATGTGCTTAGGCACATTTGTAATTTTGGACAATTTGGAAAGAATTCATCCAAAACTTCTTCTGTACTTTTAAGTGCATACTCAGCTAACATTGGGTACATTTTCGGAAACATTTTTTTCATTATTAATTTTTTTATAGCTCCTGGTTCTCCTGTGCTATTTGCACTTTTGGCTGCAAACTCATTTGATTGTTCGCAGAAAGCATAAACAGTTTCAAAGTATTTTAGTATAGATTCTTTAAATTCAGGGAAAAGAGAAATTAAATGTGTTTCACATTCTTTTCTATCTGCTGGAATGCTAATTCCTGTTCCATCATGGAAGTTTACCCTGTACAATTCTTTAATTTCAACCCAATCAATTTCATCCTCTATACCATATCTTCTAAATTGCTCTCTAAGTGGCCCTGGATTTTCCTTTGTTCCAAGGTGGCTTAATTGATGTAATGCAATTTCAAATTCAAATCTACCTCTTCTGAAACTACTTCCACACCCACCAGGTATATTATGTTTTTCAAAAAGAACAACATTTTTTTTCTTTTCGGCTAGAGTTGCTGCTGCTGCTAATCCTCCATTACCTGCACCAATTACAATTACATCATATTGTTGCATAATTACTCCCTTCTCCTTGTAGTATTTTCATCATTTCAAATGTTAATATTTACGCACAAGGCCTTATCACTATAGTTTTAAATATTTTATCTCTATACCTTTATACCTTTGTCTATAGTGCTATATGCAAAGGCTACCGTATAGTATAAATTAATGCCTTATCTATTTTGTTTAGAATAAAAATCTCATTGGGAAGAATGTTAACTCAATTCCACCATTTTGCATTGTAATTACGAGGCAAGCAACTATTAATCCTACATTGATTAGCATAAAGATAACTTGCATGTGAGTTTTTTTCGTCCATGCTACAAATTTTGCAAATCTATCATCATAAAATTCTTTTTCAAACCAATCTTTTGCTCCTATTTGTAGCCAACCGCCTATTGCCAATGAGTTTGCACGAACTAGAACCCATAATCCAAATCCACCATAGATTCCCATTTCCAAAGTAGAAACTGAAGCTATAATAGGGGCAAGTAGGAATCCTACATGCATAAGTGCTACTGATGGACTAAATTCATTTGTAACAAAAATCCAATTCCAAATTGTATATGCAATAATATACATAACTGTAACTATCGGCACTACACCTTCTGCCAAATAGTATTCTCCTATTGGAGCACCATGCTGCCATGTACCAATCAGCACTACCACACCAATTCCAACAGCAATACCCGATATACCATTTAGGTATTTTTTGTATCGAAATATATCAGTAAATGTAGCCTCTAGTATATTGATAATAAGCATAGCCAATACAATATCAACATAAAGCTGTGTGTCTAGCAATCCAACAACTGCAAATACAACTAGGATTCTCATAAGAAGCAATGTTGACAATTTCATTTTTTCGAAAAATACTGGTTTTGCAAAAATTAACACCAAGATACTTGGTATTATAATAATTGGAATATTACCATAAATAGGATAAAATCCAGATATAAGTCCCATGCCTGTAATAGCTGCCGTGAACATTATCCATTTAAATAGTACATTCACTCTTTCTTTTGTGTTTAGCGTTATTCCTTCCATACTAATCACCTTTCCTTTCAATTAAAATACGAGAAAATAATTCCATCTATTTTTCACAGAAGGCTTTTGTTACCATTCTGCAATAAATATCAACTCTTTTTCTTTGGTCAAGTTTCATTCCTGGGGCTGTGTCTGCATTGGTCGCCATGTTTTGTATGAATCCCAATAAGCTATCATATGCATTGTAGTATAGTATTTCAACATCCTCTGTTTTTGTAATTGAGCCATCATTTATAGCCTGAATAATTGCTTCTTTTAGAGGTGCCTCACCTTCCTTAAACTCTAATGGTGGTTCATTGGAAATAAGTTCTGTCATTTTCGTTCTATATAGATATGCTTTTGCTTCTTGAATAAATGCCAATTCCTCACGGTTAGTGAAAAAATGTTCCGCATAAGCTTTTAATATCATATAAATTTGTACCTCACCCTTTTCTTTAGCCAGATTGCTCTTTGCATAAGCTTCTTGTGAGTGACTTACAATTTTTTCCCAAAACAAAAGTGCTGTTGCCAAAACTAAATCCGCTTTTGTTTCAAAATATCTATAGATTGATCTTTCACTCAATTTAGTGGCTTTGGCAATTTCCGAAATCTTGGTTTTTTCAATACCTTTTTCCACGAAACACATTAATGCTGTCTTAACTACTAATTCCATATTTTCTTTTCTTATATCTTCTAATGACAAAATTCACCTCTCATTCTAGCATAA
>CAYJJM010000076.1:5135-6791 GCA_964370515.1 uncultured Oscillospiraceae bacterium
TCTAACCAAGGCGGTAGAATAGTTTGCCTTTAACCTTCTATCAATATTTATTGCTATGATTTCAGCTAGCATATTATTCATAAATTCAATTTATAAGTGTCATTCCAACTGACATTTACATTATATATCCTTGTTATTTTCTCGTCAATACCTTTTTTGAATATTCAGTACATTCTTTTTATCAATAGAAAAGTAAAAAAATCAGCTCGCATTCGCACATAAAAAAGAACCCAACATTAAATTGTTGAGTTCTTCTTATTTTTATTTATTGTACCTGGATTTTATTCGTGTGGTACATGCTCTGTATGTAGCAATACATGTGCTTTGTGAGAAAGTGGTTCTCCCAAGAAGTCTTTATAAATTTTAGCTATATCTGGGTTTTCATGAGAAAATCTAAGTTCCGCTTCTTTATCTAATTTGTAAAGTTCCTTACCTCTTTCAAAGGCGCACTCTTCTCCATCATGTATAGGTTGGCCACCGCCTCCTACACAGCCTCCTGGACAAGCCATAACTTCTACAAAGTCAAATTTCTTTTCGCCTCTTTCTATAGCATCTAGAAGTTTTCTAGTATTTCCAAGACCACTTACAGCAGCAACATTAAGTTTAATATCGCCTACATCATATGTAGCTTCCATAAGCCCATCATTTTCATTAAAACCTGTACTACGAACTGCTGTGAATGCTTCTACCGGTGGATTTTCACCCATCACTAAGAAGTATGCTGAACGAAGAGCTGCTTCCATAACTCCTCCAGTGGCTCCAAAGATTACACCGGCACCAGTTCCTTCTTGCATCAAACTATCTGATTTTATATCTTCAAGAGTTTGAGGATTGATGTGAGCTGACTTTATCATTCTTACAAGTTCACGAGTTGTAATTACTGTATCTACATTCTTTCCTGCAAATTCGCCATAGAAAAGTTCCATCTCGCACTCATCTTTTTTTGCAACGCATGGCATTACTGATACTGTGTAAATGTTTTCTGGAGCAACATTTAATTTTTCTGCAAAATATGTCTTCATAACTGAACCAAACATTTGTTGAGGTGATTTAGCTGAAGATAGATATTTTACTAGATGAGGATACTGACTCTTGATATATCTTACCCATCCTGGGCAGCAAGATGTAAACATAGGTCTTTCTGCAAGTGCTCCTGATGTATATCTTTTTACAAACTCAGTTCCTTCTTCCATGATTGTAAGGTCTGCTGTAAATACTGTATCAAATACATGGTCTACTCCTAGCTTCTTTAGAGAATCTAGAATTTTACCTATAGTAGCATCCTTTTGTTTAAGTCCAATTTGCTCTCCCCAAGCTGCTCTTATTGCAGGAGCTACTTGCGCTACTACAATTTTGTTTGGATCTTCTATAGCTTCCCAAACCTTTTCGGTGTCATCTCTTTCATGAAGAGCTCCTACTGGGCAGTGAGTAACGCATTGTCCGCATATTGAACAATCTGCTTCGTGAATTGAATGGGCCTCTGAAACATTAATTGTTGTTCTTGACCCTGTTCCTTCTACATCCCAAACTCCTAAATCTTGAACCTTATCACAAACTTGAATACATCTCATACATTTGATGCATTTTGAAAAGTTTCTTGTGAATTGGAAGTCTTTATCCCAATCTCTAACTTCTAGTTTTGTTTCGTAAGGCAAG
>CAYJJM010000077.1:0-6756 GCA_964370515.1 uncultured Oscillospiraceae bacterium
CACTAAATGGAGCTTGGGTTCTTATTTGTGGTGTTGCATATAAACAAGATATTGATGATTATAGAGAGAGTCCAGCCCTCGCTGTAATTGATAACTTTGAAGAATCACTGGCAGAGGTATCTTATTATGACCCATATATTTCAACTTTTAAAGAACATGGAGTAACTAGAAATAGCATTGCAAATTTGGACAAGTTAAAGGAATATGATATAATAGTAATTACGACTGCACATACAAAAGTGGACTATAATATGATTGCTAATGCAGGAGTTCCTGTATTTGATGCAAAGAATGCTATGAAGGATATTGAGAATAAGGAAAATGTAGAGGTTCTATAGTGGAAAAAATATGTACTGTAGTGGGAGCAAGGCCACAGTTTATTAAGTTGGCTGTTGTGTCACGAGAGTTAAGAAAAAACTTTGAAGAAATAATTATACATACAGGTCAACATTATGACCATAATATGTCAGATGTATTCTTTGAAGAGATGAATATTCCAAAACCAGATTACAATCTGGATGTTTCTGGAGGAAGCCATGGAAAAATGACAGGAGAAATGCTCATAAAGATTGAAAATGTGCTTCTGAAAGAAAAGCCAGATGCGATGATTCTATATGGAGATACTAACTCCACACTAGCAGGAGCATTAGCCGCAGTAAAGCTACATATACCTATTTTTCATGTAGAAGCGGGAAATAGATTTGGAACATTGGAAAGTCCAGAAGAAGTTAATAGAATAGTATCTGACCATATGGCAGATGTTTGCTTTCCTTGTACTGAATCTAGCTATGAGTTTCTTAAGAAAGAAGGGTTAGGAGAGAGGTCTGTAGTAGTGGGAGATCCTATGTATGATGCCTTTATATACTATAGCCAAAGCTTAGATGGAACAGAACTAGAAGAAATAATAGACTTAAATAATAAAAAAGTTACAGTTCCAAAAGAATTTTATTATATGACTTGTCACAGACAAGAAAATACGGATACAGATGAAAAGCTAAAAGAAATTTTGCTTGCAATGGATAGTTTAGATGCCCCTACAATATACCCAGTACATCCAAGAAATAAAGACAGAGCCTTAAGATTACAAAAAGAGCATAGGTTTAAAAATATTATATTAACAGAGCCAGTAGGCTATAAAACATCAGTATCCTTAGTTAATAAGGCTAAAAAAATAGTCACTGATTCAGGTGGAGTCCAGCGTGAAGCGTTTTTCGCTAAGAAACCATGCGTTACGATACTTGATTTTGTTGTATGGCCTGAAACGATGAAAAATGATTGTAACCAGTTGTGTTCTCCAAATAAAGAAGATATAATATCAAAATTAAACAAAGAGATAAGCTATAATAGTTCTTACTTACCTTTTGGTGATGGAAATTCTGCTGCTAAAATAATTGAAATTATAAAAAATAAAATCGGTGCAGAGGTGTTTTAAAATATTAGCATTAGAAAAAATGCAGGTATTTTAATAAGGATATGAGTAGTGAATTTAAATAATAGCCTAGATCTATTTAAGGAAAATAAAAAAACAAATACATCTTAAGATAAAATAATTTAGTTAGCGAAGGAGATAGACCTGTACAATTAATTAAAACATTACATACTGGTTTGAATTAATTTTGAAACAAATTTGATTTATTTTAAAATGAAAAAAATTAGATCAATAGAGATTTTGAAGATGGAAAGAAAAACAAGCCTAAACACAATGCGAAAATATGAGAGGGAATTCAAAGATGAATTTAGATAAGAAAAAAATACTAATAATCTCTGCGTCTGCCTTGGAATATGATGGTAGACTAAGAGAACTAATAGAGGCTTTTAGGTTACTAGGGGATGTTGAAACAATTACATGTGGATCAAAGGAGTTTGCTTCTGGCAAAAATAAAATTTTTGGCAATAATACAAAATGGAGATATCTAAAATTTATAAAATTTGTAGTAAATAATGTAAAGAAAAATGCAGGATATGATATTATTTTAGCAGATAATAGAAAATCGTTAATTCCAGCATTTTTATGCAAAAAATATACAAAATTCTTAATCCATGATAGTCGTGAGCTGTACGTTTTTTCTGATGTGAAGAAAATTTCTAGTAAAGTTGGATGCGTCATAGAAAAGTGTTTGATGAAAAAATTGGATTTAATTATTAGTGCTAACGAAGAAAGAGCAGAGATTATGGTTGACATATATAAGTTGAAGAAAAGACCTTTTGCTTTTGAGAATATAAGGAATTTTGAAGACTTTAAAGTAGATGAAACATGTATGAACATCTGGGAAGAAAAATTCTCAAAATATAAATACAATTTCATATCAACTGCTGGATGTTCACTTAGCAGAAAAACGGATTTGTTTGTCAATGCTATCGGCGGTTTAGATAATACCGCACTATACTTAATAGGTAGTTTAGAAGATAGAGACAAACTAGAAATCGAAGAATTAATTAAAAATAAAAAAATAGATAATGTGTTTATCATTCATAGAGTGAAAGCAGAACAATTAAATTATTTTTTAGCTAAGGGTCAAATAGGAATAGTGGCATACCATCAAAAAGATTTGAATAATAAATTTTGCGCATCGGGTAAAATTTATGAGTACATTTGTTCGAACATGCCGGTACTTTGTACATCCAACCCACCTTTAAAGAGATTTTGCGAAAAGCATCTCGTAGGAATTGCAACCGACAATATACTTGAAGGAGCTATCGATTTGATAACTGATTATGAAAAATATTTGAAAAATGTTGGAATCTTTAAAAAAAGCGTATCAGTAAAAAAACATAGGGAAGTGCTAAGTGAATACATTTTGAAAGAATATAATGAAAAAAGGAAGCGAATATGAAAAAAGTAATGTTGGCTTTTGGGACGAGGCCAGAAGCTATTAAAATGTGTCCACTTGTGAAAGAATTAAAAACAAGAAAAAGAATAGAAACTTGTGTGTGTGTTACTGGACAGCATCGAGAAATGCTTAATCAAGTGTTAACTGCTTTTGAAGTACAACCTGATTATGACTTGGCAGTTATGCAAGAAAAACAGTCGTTATTTGATGTAACTTCAAATATACTTTGCAAAGTTAAAGAGGTTTTAATAAAAGAAAAACCTGATGTTGTGTTAGTGCATGGTGATACAACTACAACATTTGCAGTTGCATTAGCGTGTTTTTATTTACAAATCCCTATAGGACATGTAGAAGCTGGGCTAAGAACACACGATATATATTCGCCTTTCCCAGAAGAATTCAATCGCCAAAGTGTAGGACTTTTAGCAAAATATCATTTTGCACCAACGAAGGGAGCTAAAGAAAACCTTCTAAAAGAAGGTAAAGCAGAAGCTAGTATTTATGTTACGGGAAATACGGCAATAGATGCGTTACAAACAACCGTAAAGCAGGCGTATAATCACAAATGGATTGAATGGGGGAAAAATAGTAGGTTAATAATGATAACTGCACATAGAAGGGAAAACTTTGGTGACTCTATGAGAAATATGTTCAGAGCAATACGCCGGATTGTTGAAGAATATGATGATGAAAAAGTGATTTATCCAATACATATGAATCCATTTGTTAGAGAAATTGCGGATGAAATATTGAGCGGATGTAGCAAAATTGCAGTGATTGAGCCTCTTGAAGTAACAGATTTTCATAATTTCTTGGCGAAATGCTATTTGGTTTTAACAGATAGTGGCGGGATACAAGAAGAAGCTCCATCATTGGGAAAACCTGTACTGGTAATGAGAAACAACACAGAAAGGCCAGAGGGGGTTAAGGCAGGAACCCTAAAACTGGTAGGAACAAACGAAAAAACGATATATGAAAACTTTAAATTATTGCTGGATGATGAAGAAAAATATCGTAAAATGAGCGAAACTAGAAATCCCTATGGCGACGGTAAGGCATCTAAAAGGATTGCAGATATATTAGAGGGTTCATATGTGGAGGTATAATATGAAATACGCATTAATAGGCTGTGGTAGAATTTCACTTAATCACATAAAAGCATCACTAGAAAACAATGTTGAGATAGTGGCAGTTTGCGATATTGTGGAAGAAAATATGGAAACGGTATTAGCGAAGCATGAAATTACGAACAAGGGCATTAAAAGATATGCAGACTATAAAGAAATGATTGAAAAAGAAGGCATAGACTTTGCTTCTATTGCTACAGAAAGCGGCAATCATGCAGAAATAGCCCTTTACTGCATTGAGAAAGGGGTACATGTAATTATTGAAAAACCAATGGCCATGAGCATTGAAGATTGTGAAAAGATCATAAAAGCATCAGAGGAAAAAAAAATAAAAGTTTCTGCTAGTCATCAAAACAGATTTAATGTACCTGTTCAAAAATTAAGAAATGCAGTTGAGGCTAATGATTTTGGGAAAATTTCCCATGGTACGGTTCATGTTAGATGGAATAGAAATAAAGGCTATTACACTCAAGCTCCATGGAGAGGCACTTGGGCTCAAGATGGTGGTGCTCTAATGAATCAATGCATTCACGGAATTGATCTTTTAAGATGGATGATGGGTGATGAAGTTGAAGAAGTTTATGGTGTTACAAGACAAGCTTTTCATGATTATTTAGAATGTGAAGACCTAGGTACAGCTATTGTTAAATTTAAGAATGGAGCAATAGGGACTATAGAAGGAACAACAAATGTATACCCTATGAACTTAGAAGAAACACTATATATTTTCGGGGAAAAAGGAACAGCTAAACTAGGTGGAAAATCCGTAAATACTATTGATGTATGGGATTTTGAGGATAAAAATGAAGACCTTTCGGGACTAGAAGAAAAAACAGAAAATGTTTATGGCAATGGACATACTTTGCTTTGGAAAGATTTTATTGAAGCAATTAAAGAAGACAGGAAACCTTATGTAGACGCAGTAGCTGGTAGGAATGCAGTAGAGATGATACTTGCAATATATAAATCATCATTTGAAGGTAAGCCTGTTAAGTTACCTTTAAAGGGTGTGTCTTCAGAAGATTTTGTTGGGAAATTTGATAAGGGTGAAAACTAAAATATGAAGAAAAAATTTTTAAAACTATGCATTAGTGAATGGTATAACTTTAGTAGAGACAAGCGTGAATTATCTGTAGTTGGAGAATTTGCTGATGTCGATATCAGAGTCATGGCTAAAGGCGGTATAACAGGAGAAATTGATATTGTTAACGGGTATAAGGTAGAAAGAATTACAACAAGGCCATATAAAAAACTTCCAGTAAAGCTGAATAGGTTGCTATCAGTATTTGTTTGGATAAATTATGTAAGACAATATAATGCGGATATTATTTCAGGGCATGATTACACTGCTTTGGTTATTGCATACCTGTCTAATATATTTAAATCAAATAAAAAGAAAGCAAAATTGGTTTATGATTGCCATGAATTTACAATTGGATTAAAAAACAGATCAGCAGTAAATAAGCTATTGGTTAAAAAGCTGGAAAAATTTTTGATGAAAAAATGTGTTTTTTCCATTATGGTAACAGATGTTATAGCAGAGAAAGTTACTAAAGAATACAATTTAAAAGAATCACCAGTAGTTGTTAGAAACATTCCCAATAAGTGGAATTTAGATGAAGGAGAAATTAGGCAGAAAAGAGAAGCCTTTACTAAAAAGTTAAATGTTGCTGAAAACGCCTTTATTCTAATGTACCATGGAGCAGTATATGAACATAGAGGAATTGAAAATATGTTATATGCCATAGCGAAAATGCCAGATGTTGTAGGAGTTGTATTAGGCAGTTCAGGAAGAGAAGAGTATAAAGAAAGTATTTATACCTTGTGTAAGGAATTATCTATTGAAAAAAGAGTACTTTTTGAGGAAGCGGTTGATGTTTTGCAACTATACAAATATGTTGGGGCAAGTGATGTAGGGTTTGTTACATTGACACCAGTGAATGAAAATCACATATTAGCCCTGCCTAATAAATTTTTTGAAAATATTCAGAGCCTAACTCCTGTAATTGTTAGTGACTTTCCCAGCCTAGCGAGAATCACTGACAATTATAAGATTGGAATAAAAGTAGACCCAGAAAATCTGGAGGATATTATAAATGCAATTAATAAAATGAAAGATGAAGAAACTTACTCGGAATTCAAAAAGAACTTAAAAACTGCTAAAGAGGAACTTTGTTGGGAGAATGAAAAAGAAGTTTTACATAAAGCCTATAGTAAGATTTTGTAAAGCAAGAGGATTAAATATATATGTGAGGAAATGGTATGATACCTAATGAATTTAGCAAGGTATATGATGGAGTAGGTAAAACGCTTGACTATTTTGCTGATAAAAACCAAAAAAAATACTATATAATATCTGCATTAGCTATGCTAAGCTATAAATTGTTGATTGATATAGTATATGTGAGTATAGTTACTAAGGAGTTCTTTACTAGATACTATGCCGATTTTAATCTTGTTTTCTATTTTACAGGGTTGTTTGCAATTTTCATTTTGATTATTCCTATAATATATTTATATTTGCAGAATTCACTTTCTTCAATTATTGTGGTAATACTCAATTTGATATGGTTCATTCCCTTAACTACAATGTATGGGTTTTCTAATTTGCAAAGTTACACTTTTGCCTTATCTGTATTCTATTGGGGAGTATTTGTGATTTGCCAAATTAAAATACCAATATTTGAAGCCAAAATAATTAGTTCGAAAAAATTTATAAAATTAATGCGTGTAGTGTTTCTAGGGATTGGAGTATTAATTTCAATAGCAGTAATCTATACGTGGGCTGCTTATGCTGA
>CAYJJM010000078.1:0-4718 GCA_964370515.1 uncultured Oscillospiraceae bacterium
CCCATGGATCATATAGGATTAGTCCAAAAATATGTAGGCTCGGAAAACCCAAAGCTAACAAGATTAGGTAGCACGGAATGGGAAAATACAAAAAAACGAACAAAAAAAGAAATAAGAGAAATGGCCAAAGAACTCCTTGAAATTTCGGCTAAGAGAAAGGCAGAGGGTGGATATGCCTTTGCAAAAGATGGCCCTTGGCAGGCAGATTTTGAAGAAAAATTTCCTTATGTGGAAACAGAAGACCAGCTTAGGTGCATAGAAGAGATAAAAGAAGATATGGAAAAAGAAGAGCCTATGGATAGGCTTCTTTGCGGAGATGTAGGATATGGAAAGACAGAGGTTGCGTCTAGGGCAGTATTTAAATGTGTGGCAGAAGGAAAACAAGTTGCCATTTTGGCGCCCACAACTATTCTGGCGAATCAGCATTATATAAAGCTAAAAGAAAGATTTGAAAACTTCCCTGTGAACATTGAAATGCTATCTAGGTTTAGAACAAAAAAGCAACAAGAGGAAACCATAGATAAGCTAAAAAAAGGAGAAGTAGATATTGTAGTAGGAACTCATAGAGTTTTATCAAAAGATGTAGAATTTAAAGATATAGGTCTGCTAGTAGTAGATGAAGAACAAAAATTTGGAGTAGCAGCTAAAGAAAGAATAAAATTATTGAAAGTTGGAGTTGATATGCTAGCCCTTTCTGCAACTCCAATACCAAGAACCCTTCATATGTCATTGGTGGTAATAAAGGCATTAAGTCTAATAGAAGAACCACCAGAAGACAGAGTTCCTATACAAACATATGTTTTAGAAGAAGATGAAATTTTAATTAAAGAAGTAATTAATAGAGAACTTGAAAGAGATGGACAAGTTTATGTTGTTACAAATAGAATTCAAGGAATCCAAAAAATTGCAACAAGAATCAAGGAGCTAGTGCCAGAAGCAGATATAGTTGTAGGTCATGGAAGAATGGATGAAGAGGCTTTGGAAGATGTAATGATAAACTTTTCTGAAGGCAAAAACAATGTTCTTGTGGCAACTACCATAATTGAATCTGGAATAGATATTCCCAATGTAAACACAGTAATAATTATTGATGCAGATAAATTTGGACTATCTCAGCTTTACCAAATAAGAGGACGGGTAGGGAGAAGCAGTAGAATGGCCTACGCTTACTTAATGCACAAGAGAGAGAAAACTCTTACTGAAGTAGCAAGCAAAAGGCTTGGAACCATTAAGGAGTTCACCCAATTTGGTGCAGGTTTTAAAATTGCAATGAAGGATTTGGAAATTAGAGGTGCAGGAAATATTCTAGGTGGCAGGCAACATGGTCATATGATAAATATAGGATATGAACTTTACTGCAAACTAGTTGAAGAGGTTACAAAGGAATTAGAAGGTGAGCAAAAAGGAAAGGCAATACTGGGGGCCACCTTTGAAGATACAAAAGTTGAACTTGATGTTAATGGATTTATTCCAAAGAGATTTATAGAAGATGAAGGCCAAAGAATTGAACTTTACAAAAGAATAGCTACAATAAATAAGCTTAGCCAACTAAAGGCTTTGGAAATGGAAATGAAAGACACCTTTGGAGAAATTCCTTATCAAGCAATAAACCTGCTTTATGTGGCATTAATTAAAAATCTAGCAAAAGCCTTGTCAATTGAAAAAATAGAATTAAATAAAGATAAGCTAAGCCTTTTATATACCAAAGAAACAGGAAAGGGAGAAATGATAGTTTTTGTCAAAGAAAATAAGGGCACGGGAGAAAGTTTACTAAAAGAAATATTTTATTTAGTGGAAATACTTTATGAAAAAGCAAAAGAGCAGGAAAGAAAAAGAGGATAATGGAACAACACATTACAGAGGAAAATTCTAAAACTAAATTATTGAAAGGTGTAGCCCTATTAGCCATTGCGGGAATAATAGTAAAAGTTTTGGGTGCAGTGTTTCGTATACCTTTAGCAAATATTATAGGCACCTATGGAATGGCAATATATCAACCTGCCTATGCAATATATGCTGTCTTTGTTGCATTCGCAACTATTGGACTTCCTGTTGCAATCTCAAAAGACATGGAAGGGGAAAAAGACTCTTTCAAAATTTCTTTAAAACTTTTAGCCTGCACCACTTTGCCAATTGCCATTATATTGTTTTTGTTTTCTGGAAGCATAAGCAACTTAATAGGTTTGCAAGAAGCAAGAATCACATTAATGGCTATAAGCCCAGCTATTGTTTTTTTATCAATTACTGCTGTAATTAGAGGATATTTTCAATCAAAAGAAAATATGCTCCCAACCAGCATAAGCCAAGTGATAGAACAGTTAATAAGGGTAGGCCTAGGCCTAACACTAGCCATAATACTTTTCAATGAAATAGCCTTTCTAGGTGAATATACCAAAGAAACACAAGGTGCTTTGGGTGCAACAATAGGAAGTACAGTAGGTGTTTTTTGTGGCATGGCTATAATGTTCATGTTCTTTATGAAAAGCAGGTCAAAAGAGAAAGTTTCAATAACAGAAAAGAAAGAAAAGAAAGAAAAGAAAGAAAAGAAAGAAAAGAAAGAAAAGAAAGAAAAGAAAGAAGAAGTCAAGGCTCCCACTAATGGAAACCTGAAAAGGCTTCTATTAATCACAATAGGAATTACTGCAAGCTCTGCTCTTTTTCAGCTTTTTTCATTTGTGGAAGTTTTTGTAGTAGTGAATCAATTGGAAAAGACATCTATGGATACAGCTATGGCAATCAGCACCTATGGAGAGGTTAGTGGCTTAATATATCCAATACTTAATATACCATATATCCTGATAGCCTCTATAGGTATAGGCCTAGTTCCCAACCTAGCAAAGGCCAACCTAGCAAAAGCCAAAGAAGAACAAATAAAAGAAAAGGTAAGTACAGCAACTTCACTTATGTTTTTAATAGTTGTTCCGGCTGCCTTAGGAATTGTTTTATTAGGTACTGACATGTTATTTTTGCTATATCCAAGCCAGGAAGAGACTATAACTGTTTCCGCATTGGTAGTTGCTATGTTTGGGCTTTCAATAATACTTTTGGGCATGGTACAAATAAATATGTCTATTTTACAAGGAATTGATAAGGTTAAAGTTGCTTTTGCCTGTGGTATGGTAGGTATAATATCAAAAGCCATATTGGCATATTTCTTATGTAGTATTGAACAGATAAATATACTGGGGAGTCCCCTAAGCACAATAATTGGACTTTTTTTATCTTTGTGTTTTAGTTGGAAAGCTATTAATAAAAATAAAGAATTGAATATGAAAAAGATTTATCTGCAGTCAGCTAAAATACCAACATTAGGGGCAATTCTATTCTTTGTGCTGGGTGCTTCCTTTAAATACTTCTTAAATGAAATGGGAATAGGAACAACAACTAGTTCGATTTTAATAATCCTTGTTTCTGTTATAATATATACTCTAATATTGGTTTTCTTCAGGGAAAAGGTCAAAAAAATTATACATAGTTAATAAAACTTATGAATTTATTTATACGAAACTATAAAAATCAAATAGCAAGACTGAAAAAATTCAATACTATATGTAAAACATGTAGGCTTACTAATTTTGCCTTGACATTAGAATGAAATCTGATATATTGAAATAGTAAGAATTAAAAGAAGGAGTATTTTTTGTTAAATGTAGCATAGGTTTGTTTAAGCTATAGGCAAAACAAACCACTAAAAATAAATATATTATTAAATAAGGCAGGCAAAAGTGATTGTTTGCTATATTTGTTTTGGGTTATGCTGACTAGAAGATACTCATTCTACAATGATTGTGGATTTTAATTTGAAAAATTCCAGTGTAGGCGTGTAGGTTTAACCCATCTATACGCTTTTTTAATAGTCAGAATGTAAATGAAAGGGACAAGGAAGAAAATGTTGAACACATACAGCACTTTAGAATTTAATAAAATATTGGATAATTTAGGCCAATATGCATTGTCAGAAAATGCAAAAGAAAGGCTGTTGGTACTTAAACCTTTTTTAGATGAAAAGGAATGCAAAAAAAACATAAAGGATACAACGGAAGCAAAAAAAATCCTTGAAAGCATAGGAACGCCGCCTTTGGCAACAATGATAGAACTTGACAAAACTCTTGCTCTAGCTGAGAAAGGGGGAATGCTGACACCAAAGCAACTAACAGAAATTGCTACTTTCATTCACTCTTGCAACAGGACAGCAGCTTTTTTAAAAAAGGCAGAAGTTTTGGAAGTGAACCTTGCTTACTATGGAGCATCTTTTTTAGAATTATTTGATTTGCGTGAAGAAATAGAAACTTCAATAAAAAACGAAACAGTAGATAGCTTCGCTTCAAATTATCTCCAAGATATTAGAAGAAAAATTGAGAAAGCTCAAAGTTCCGTAAAAGTTAAATTGGAAGCCACTTTGCAGAGCAAAAAAGCATATCTGGCAGATAATAATGTTGTGATTAGAAATGGAAGATATGTTTTGCCAGTAAAAAAAGCATATAAGAATCAAGTTCCAGGGTCTGTAATAGATACGTCAAATACAGGTGGAACTATATTCATAGAACCCTCTTCAATAGGAAAAATACAAAATGAAATTGACCTTTTACAAATTGAAGAAGACAATGAAGTTAGGAAAATTTTATATACCTTGTCGGTTTTAGTTGATGAAAATATAACTAGTTTAAGAACAAATATGAGTTATATGGAAACCTTGGACTTTATATTTGCTAAGGCAA
>CAYJJM010000078.1:4728-6674 GCA_964370515.1 uncultured Oscillospiraceae bacterium
CTTATGAATTAAAGGGAAATGAAGTTCCTGTTGTTGTTGAAAGAAAAATTAAGATAATAAAAGGAAGGCATCCGCTATTAAAGGAAGAAGAATGCGTTCCCCTAGATTTTGAGTTGGGTGAAAATTATAATGGAATTGTAATCACAGGACCTAATACAGGTGGGAAGACTGTAGCTTTAAAAACTGTAGGATTATTATCTCTTATGGCTCAATGCGGGTTACATGTTCCTGCGGAAAAAGGCAGTGTGCTTACAATGAATGGGAATATTTTGTGTGACATTGGTGATGGTCAAAGCATCTCGGAAAATTTATCTACATTTTCAGCTCATATAAAAAATATTGTAGGAATTCTAAAAGAAGTATCCCATGAGAGTTTAGTACTTTTAGATGAACTAGGATCAGGAACAGACCCAGCTGAAGGGATGGGAATTGCGGTTGCAATATTAGATCAGCTGAGAAAGGAAAATTGTTTGTTCTTGGCAACGACACATTATCCAGAAATAAAAGATTATGCAAAAAACACTCAAGGCCTGATTAATGCTAGAATGGAATTTGACAAAGAAAATTTAAAACCTTTATATAAACTACAGATAGGAGAAGCGGGGGAAAGCTGTGCGCTTTCCATTGCAGAAAGACTAGGGCTCCCTAGACACTTATTAGAAAGAGCAAAAAAAGAAGCATATCATGAGTTGGGCAAAACTGAACAAAGCAAAAGATTTGCCGATAACTCGGATGAAGAGTTTTTGCCGAGGAAAAAACCAAGCAAAATAACAAAAGAAATTCCCCATAAACAAAATAAAATAAAAGAACTTTACCAAATGGGAGATAGTGTAGTTTTGCCCGACAAAACCATAGGCATAGTTTATAAACCAGCAAATGAAAAAGGAGATGTGGTTGTGCAAGTTAAAGGAGAAAAATTATTGATTAATCACACAAGAATAAAACTAAAACTAAAAGCTTCAGAGCTTTATCCTCCTGATTATGATTTTTCAATTATTTTTGACTCAGTAGAAAATCGTAAAGCTAGAAACAAACTTGATAAAGGGAATGCTTCTGGAGCGGTAATTGAATACGACGAATTCACCAAATAAAAATAAAAGGGCAAGAAGGATGAATTATATTAAAGAACTAGGCGGTGATTGGTGTATTTAGAATGTAAAATAAAATTGTTTAGGTCCACAACCGCAAATACATTTAGGCTATTGATGCATTTAGAATGTATAAAAAATTATAGAAAAATATTTATGGAATAAGATACAACATATCTATAAATCACTAAAAATATTTAACATATGCCATGTAAATATCAAATATGTGCCATGTAGCCTATTGAACATATAAAGATTAAGGAGTATAATTTTATCAGAGATATAATGATAATGATAAATACTTAATAAGGAGGTATTTTATGGGTTTTATTAAAGCATTTACAGGTGCTCTTGGTGGCACTTTTGCAGATCAGTGGAAAGACTTTTTCCAACCATTGCCAGGAGTTGCTCCAACGGTGGGAATATATCCAGCCATGGCAGTAGGGCAGAATGCAGGTCGTGGAGAAAATACTGAAGGCTCTAGCAACATTATTACAAACGGGTCTAAAATTTTAGTTCCAGAAGGAACAGCTTTAATAACTTTTACAGAAGGTGGCGTTACTGGGTTAATAACAGAACCAGGTGGCTTTATAGTAAGCGATGATGATCCAAATGCAAAATCTTTATTTTCAGGGGATGGGATTGTAGAGTCTATTTTCAAGCAAACATGGGAAAGATTTAAATTTGGTGGTCAGCCAGGATCTTTCCAACAAGCATTTTATGTGAATATGAAAGAAATACCGGGAAATAGATTTGGTACTCAAGCAGAAATATATTGGGATGATGCTTATCTGGGAGCTCAAGTAGGGGCAATAACCAGAGGAACTTACTCACTTAAAATTGTAGACCCTATCCTAT
>CAYJJM010000079.1:0-6600 GCA_964370515.1 uncultured Oscillospiraceae bacterium
CTGAGAGCTATCAAAAGAAGTGGGTTTGTTGGATAAATTACATTTGAAAATCCATCTCCAAAGCAAAACGCAGAAACTGTGGTTTGTTTTGTAACACCCACCAAGTCTGTCAAAGGAGCTATAATAGGAAGCACCAAAAATGCCTTTGCCGAGCCAGAACTAATGAAGAAGTTAAACAGTAAAACGCAAAGATAAATCATAAGCGCCGCCACATATGGGCTAGTGCCGTCTATTGCATTTCCTATATAATACAAAATCGTATCTAATATTTGTCCATTTTCAATTATGATCTTAACAGACATTGCTAATATAATTAGTAATCCTCCCGGTGCAACTCCTAACATTCCCTTTACAAAAGTCTTGAAAAGTCCTCCATTAAACTTGGATATTTTCACAGATACAATGGCACCAATTAAAAATATTAGAGCCATCAAAGGAAGTGATATGCTGGATATAGCAGGTACAAAGAAGCCTGTAGCTACGGTTGCAAGCATAACAAATATTGTCACGCCAAAAGCAACAAGGCCTTTCCTCAAAGCTTTTTCGTTTGTGAATTCCTCTGTCTCTACAGTGTATTTTTCTCTAGCCGCTCTATCTTCTTCATAAACTAAAGAAAGCTCTGGCTTCTTTTCAATCTTCTTTGCGTATCTACTTACAAAGAAATATAAAATTCCATAAGTCAAAAGGAATACAGGAATTCTAACCAAAACACCTGAGAAAGGAGGTAGTCCCAGTATACTTTGGGCTATTCCTATAGTAAATGGATTGATGGTTGCTGCCGCAAATCCAAACCCTACAGCCAAAAGGCTCATTCCCAACCCTGTCAAAGAGTCCCATTTGAGGGCATATGACAAGGCCACTATTAGGGGAACCAATGCTATTGCTTCTTCCATAATTCCCAACACAGAACCCAAAAGCATAAACATAAATATTAGAATTGCCATTAATTTGTACTTGTCTTTTTCATATCTTTTTACCAAATTGGATATTCCAAACTTAAGCATTCCTGCCGAATCCATAGCGCAGATAGAGCCGCCGATAATTAAAATAAATAAAATTATCACTATTACAGTTGCCGCATCTGAAGAAAGGAACACTTCAAAGGGAGCCGTAAGCCATCTCCAAATAGGAAGATCCTTTGCTCCTTCAATAAAGGTAAATGAATCTGCCACTATGGTTTCCCTACCGTCTGGCAGTATCTCTCTTTCAAATATCCCTTGGGGAATAATTTTGGTAAGCACACCTGCCACCAACATCAATGCAAAGATAATCCCTGCCGATGAAAAAAAGGCTTTTTTGCTTATAGCTATTCCATTCTGTTCCATTCTTTCCTCCTTATAAAATAAATTTCCTCTTATTCCTAATTTTCCTAATAATTCTTTATAACCAAATGTGATTTGCACTGTATTTTGCAATATTAATTTCTATGGTGCAATGTGTTTTTATTTTGCAATATTTTTTAATGTTGCATTATGTTTTCCTTTTACCTTTCTCCTTTTGAAATAAACATTTTTGTTTTTTTCCGTGTCAGAATTTATTTTTTTCTATTTCCTAAAAAACCACTCAACACTTTCACCCCAAAATCCAAAGCAGCGACAGGCACTTTCTCATCTTTTCCATGAATTGAATCTGTAAAGCTAAAATCCCCAGGTAATAACAAAGGTGTAAATCCATAGGTCATAATATTTAGTTTGGAAAAAAATCTTCCATCTGTAACTCCTGACAGCACATAAGAAACAGGAATTCCTTTTGGTTCCTCTCTTTGGAGGGCTTGTGATAATTCTTCAAACATTGAAAGGTCTATGGTTCCCTGATTAATGTCCGCTCCCTCTAGACTTACCTCTATCTCATCACCAACTATAGCTTTTATTTGAGAAACTGCCTCTTCAAATTTGGTTGTAGGCAAAATCCGAAGGTCGCAAAAGGCCTCTGCTATAGATGGAATTACATTTATGGCTCCCCTTTTCTCTAGGATTGTAGGGTTAATTGTGTTTTGAATTAAAGGTTTAAATAGATTCAGATTTTCCCCTCCCAGTTTAAGAACAATCGGTGCCAATGAGGGGTTCAAAAGTTTCTTGAGCATAAACCCTTGAATTCCCCCAACAGCTTTAGCTATGTCACTTATCATAAATCTAGTAGGGTCTGTTATGATTATAGGTAAATTATTGTCATTAAGTTTTCCTATAGCTTTGGCTAGCTTGGTAATGGCAGTGTTCTTGTGACTAAAGGACCCATGCCCTCCCTCTCCTCTGGCTGTAAGTTTGATAATTCCACATTGTTTTTCCGCAATCATTATGGGGAATAGAGTTTTACCACCAATGGGTATGGAAAAGCCTCCAAATTCTCCAAGGGCATATTTTACACCTTCAAATAGTTCAGGATGTTCCTCTACCATAAATTTTGCACCATAGATGCCTTCTCCCTCTTCATCAGGAAGCGCACAGAATATAATGTCGTAAGGAAGTTCTATGTTCTTCAATTGTATTAAGGCAGAAATATACATAGCCATTGGTCCCTTCATATCCAAGGCACCTCTTCCCCAAACATATCCCTCCTTTATGGTTCCTGCAAAAGGATCAACGCTCCACTCTTGATTTTCAACACCTACCACATCAACATGACCATAAATGAGAAGTGGTGATAAGCTAGGATTTTTTGATTTGATTTTGGAGTAGAGAACCGGTCTTTCTTGGTCTAGTGCATAAATAGAACATTGGATTTTGTTTCCTAGCTTTTCTTCCAATAGTTTCTTGATGAAATGAATGCAATCTTTTTCATTATGTGTGCCATTAGTAGTATTAAAGGAAATAAGCTTGCTAAGTAGGTTTTCAGTGAAGTCTTTTCTCTCCGAAAATTCTTTCTCTCCCAAAATACTATTTACACTGTTATTTTCAGCATCTTTCTTGCTCATCTATCTATCCCTTTCTTTTATTTTCTACCTAATTATACCATATATGAACAAAAAAGAGCCATGGCATATGACTCTTTTGCAACTCTTTTGCACTCTCTTTTCATCCTTAACCCTTTGCCCATTGGCAATAGTAATAATTTTTCATACTCATATTTAATCTAAGGCTATCTCATTTTATTTTCATATATTTTTGCAGTTGCTTTTATAGATACAACGGTCATTCCTCCCACTATAATCAACAAAAGCACTAATGCTATAAATTGGTTCCCCAACATCATATCAATTAAGCCCTCTGTTAATCCTGCTTTTCCCAATAAGTATACAAGGCCAATTTGCAATCCACCCTGAACAATTCCCACATATTTACTACCAAATTTTGCCGACAGGGGCATATATAAGGATAGGTTAAACAGGCCTAGCAAAAGTCCTCCTCCCACTGCAAACAAAGGAGATTCCACATATTGAATAATTAAAGTGACACCACATATTACCACCGCTATTGCAGCACCACATATTATCCCAACTATATATTTGGATAAGATTATTTTAGTGTAAGACAAAGGCATAAAGCTAACATACTTATCCCAACCAGTCTTTTCATCATCGAAAACAGTCGTAGTAACTATCATAACAGCCACCACTAGAAAGAGCATGGACAAAAGTGATAAGCGGTAAGAGTGAAAAATTATAGAAAAGCATATCAATACCCACATACTGCTTCTTACAAGAAATAATTCTTTGATGACTAATCCTTTCATTTTTTGCCTCCTTTTTCTTTTCCTTTTTCACATTCAAACTCTTCTCTATAGCATTTCATTGAAACCTTATATGATATGCTGTAGGCAACAACTAATAGTATAAGGGCTATTATTGCTTTCCCTATTATTCCTGCTGACTCAAACAACAGGAAGTACAATGGAAGAAGGGCTGCCGTACATATACCTAGGGAAACAAACGCAAGCAAAACACCGTCCTGCTCCCCAAACCTAATATATGCAGGAACCAAAGTTGCCGACAAAGACATCTGCAAAAGCATTACAACCGAAATTCCATCAATCCAAAGAATCGAAAGTCCTTGAACTCCTGCATCTCCACCATTAAATATTTCTCTAGTAAGAATAAGTAAAAACCATATAGTTATTCCTATAGTATTATATCCAATTAATCTTACATATTTATCCACTATTATATCCTTGGTGCTAATAGGTAGCATAGCCAGATAAGATTTCCAATCACTTTTCTTACTTGCACTTTCGTCTATATCAAACCAAATGATCCCAAACAAAGCTGCTCCGAATCCAACTCCTGAATCGTCAGTAGCCACAAGCAAAACACCCATTACAATTGTATAACCTAATACGAATTTCCAATTTTCTCCCACATTTCTTATGTTTTCTTTAAATAGCTTTTTCATTTTTTTCATCCTTTGCCAAGAACAAAATAATATCTTCCAAAGTGATATGCTCTGCTTTAACAAAATCCCCTACTAATTCTTTAGCCACTAACACTTCATATCCGTAAACTCCTTCTTTCTTGCTAACTATTGCATTTTCGGGAATTTCTTCTATTTCTTCTTTTTTTAATTTTAGCAAAGCATATTTATCCAATAGTAAATCTTTTTCTTCTGTAATCACCAGTTTTCCTTTGTGAATAAACTTTATGTAGTCACATATTTTCTCTAAGTCGCTGACTATGTGTGAAGATATTAATATTGAGTTTTCTTCATTCCTCGTAAATTCATTGAAGATTTCCAATAGTTCTTCTCTGGCCATTGGGTCTAACCCACTAGTAGGTTCATCCAAAATCAAAAGTTTTGCATTATGAGAAAGGGCGACCGCAAGGGAAAGTTTCATAGTCATCCCTCTAGAATATTCTTTAATCTTTTTATCTGGATTTAAATTAAACTTTTCCCCATAATCTTTAAATACTTCCTTATCCCAGTTTTCATATATACCTGACATGATTTTACCAACTCGGATAAAGGTTAAGTCTTCTGAAAATGGGCATTGATCCAAAACAATACCTATATCTTCTTTTGTATGTAAAAATTCTTTGTCTTTGTTTTCTACTCCTAGCACTCTAACCTGCCCTGAATCCCTTTTGGCCGCACCCATTATCAGCTTTATTGTGGTAGTTTTTCCTGCACCATTTTCTCCAACCAATCCCATTATTGAGCCTTTGGGCAAAGTAAAAGAAACATCATCTAAGACAAAATATTCATAAGCTTTTTTTAGGTTTTTAATTTCTATGGCGTTCATTATAGTTCATCCTCCATTATAATTTTTAACATTTCAATCAAATCATCATTATCAAGTTTGCAACCTGGAGCAATTTGACAAATTTCCTTCATAAGTCCTTCTATTTCTCTAAGTTGGGCTTCTTTAAGAATTTCCGTGTTTTTTTCTGCTACATAGGAACCTTTGCCTCCTACAGAGTAGATATATCCCTCTCTTTCAAGCTCTTCATAAGCTCTTTTGGTGGTTATTACACTTATTTTTAAATCCTTTGCCAAATTTCGAATAGAGGGTAGCATTTCACCTTCTTTTAATTCTCCTGAAATTATATAGTTTTTTAGTTGATAGAAAATCTGCTCATATATTGGTTTATTTTCTCGATTTGATATTATAATATTCACTTTCTCTCCTCGCTTCATCAATATAGCTTTGTGTTTTTAAGTGTATACCGTGTATGTTCTATATATACAGTATATACTCTTTAAAACCACATGTCAATTGATTATTGAAATTAAATAAAATAATTTGAAATTTCTCAGGGATGGAGCTTACTTTGTCAATTCACCAATTTCAAACTTAATGAGATACAAAAATCATTTTTTAGGCAGAGAATCATATATTCACTCTAAGCAGAAGTTTGTTTTTTGCAAAAATATTTTCATGTTAAATCAAAAAAATAAAATGTTCTCTTCTAAGATTAGCAAAAAAATAAAATGCTCCCTTCTAATTAGATAGGCATTTGTTTTTTACACCTTCTTATTAGGGAGCATATCAAAGAAATATCCACAAAAGGATTTACATTCAATTTTTATTCAATGTTTAATCAATTTTTATTCAATGTTTAATCAAATTTTATCTAAATTTTGATTTACAGTTATTTAGACATTTCGTCCTTAAGCACAGGTAGTGCTTTGTCCAATTCTTCATAGCTAATATTTAGCGGGGGTAGCAATCTTATTTTGTTTTTTGCTGCAATAAGCAAAACTCCTCCATTCAAGCAATCCTTTATAACTTCCATAGGTGCTCTTTCTGTTTCCACTCCTAGCATAAGACCCTTTCCATGAATCGCCTTCACCCCTTTGCTTCCTTCAAGCTTTTTCCTTATATATTGAGATTTCTTCTCAACCTCTAACATAAATTCATCCGTAATCCTAGAAATAATGCTTAAGGCTCCTGCACAGCAGACAGGATTCCCTCCAAAGGTAGAACCGTGGGTTCCAGGAACGAAAACATCTTTAACCTTTTCGCCCAAAAGCACAGCACCTATTGGCAGTCCTCCGCCTAGCCCTTTTGCAGTAGCAACCACATCTGGTAAAATTCCATAATGCTGATAAGAAAAATATTTTCCTGTTCTTCCATTTCCCGTTTGTACTTCGTCAACTATTAGAATTAAATCCTCTTTATCGCAAATTTCTCTGCATCCTTTAACAAAGTCTTCCGTTAAAACATTAATGC
>CAYJJM010000080.1:0-3399 GCA_964370515.1 uncultured Oscillospiraceae bacterium
ACGGTCTCCCACACGCCCCTCAAGCGTGCGCGTCTGCCATTCCGCCACAGTCGCCTATTGTGTCCTTATTATAGCACAAAAAAAACAGTTTATAAAGATTTGTTTTTTTATGTTCTCCCTATATTCTTTCATAATCTGTTTAATTTTTTATTCTTTTTTCCTAAATAATTTTTCTCAACTGTACCTGTGTAATCTCAACATGAGATTTTTATTTAGGTTGAGTTATTTGTTTGAGATATCTAATATTTATATTTTATCTGTCATAATATTTTCTAAACACATTGCATATGTTTTATGTTGTTCTGTTTTAGTTATGCTTAACTCTGTCTGCTTCTTCTACCTGCTTGGCATCGTTCCAGTTATCCATTGTTCCTACTAGATATCCTGTTATTCTTCTTATCCTCTCAAATTTGACAGGGGAAAATTTGTATGAAATATTTGCATATCCCTCTTCATCTATCTGAATATCTATTGATTCCAATTTCCTATTATGCTTCTCTTCAATATAATCGATATATGCTTGTTGTTCTGCTTTTGGCACATTTCCTGTTATAGTAATCATTTTCTTAACCTCCTACCACTATATATAGTATAATTTCTGTCTTATGATTAATTATATACCCAATTTGTACTATGTCAAACCTTTTCTTTTATATTGTGCAAATTCTTTTTTGTTCTATTTTACGTTCTGTTTCATTTAGTGTCTTTTATAAAATATTTGCATGAATATATTTCTGAATTTTTTGAAATAATTTCTGTTTTGTGGTATTATATGAATTGTAATTTACTCCCGTAGCTCAGGGGATAGAGCGTCGGTTTCCTAAACCGTGCGTCGGATGTTCGAATCATCTCGGGAGTGCCAATTTTATAAATTTTGTATATTATATTACTAGATTTTATTGGTTTTTTGTTTTTAGGGCATTTTAGAGCATTTGTTAAAAACTCACTTTAGAAAGGATCTGTATAAATGATAATGAAAAAGGGTTTAATCATACTTATTTCAATTTGTTTATTTACAACTTTCCCTTGTTCTTTATACTCCTCTACTGAGAAAAGTTTGGCGGACGTATTTGTTTATCCAAGTGATTACATTAGTTCTCCTGAAATTTCTCCGAACTATTCAGCTTTAGATGCTAGAATTGACAAACATAACCCTTTGCCTAGCGATTATGTACCTTCAGATTTAACTTCTGTTACAATTCCTAGATTTCGCGAAATTTTTTTGCGTTCTGATGCAAACGAAGCATTAACTAATTTATATAATGCTTCCAAAAATGAAGGTGCAGAATTTCTAGCACTAAGTGGATATCGTTCTTATTCCACACAAAGTGACATTTATTACTCTCATGTTGCTAACCGCGGAGAGGCTAAAGCCAATACACATTCAGCTAAACCTGGTTACAGTGAACATCAAACAGGCCTTGCTATAGATGTAAGCCTTGATGGCACTTTGGAGCAATCCTTTGGCGATACGGAGGCAGGTATTTTCATTAAAGAAAACGCCCACAATTATGGTTTTGTTATTAGTTATCCAAAAGGAAAAGAAGAGTTAACTGGATACCAATATGAACCTTGGCATCTTAGATATGTCGGCGAAAACTATGCTACCATGGTGTATAATTCTGGACTAACCTGGAGCGAATTTTCTCAACTTTGCGAGATTGTTCCTTTTTTTAAATACATTGGGCAACAAAGTTTTTCTGAATCTAGCAACACTTAATCAAATATTTTTTCATCTGGGTTAGTTAAGAACAGTAAATATGAGTTACATATTAATTTTTATTTTTTAAACTTTTAACATTTTTAAAGCAAGGAGGCATTTAATAAAATGGGTATTTTAACAGCTTTTAAAAAGATCGGTATAACAATAAGTATAATAATGATTTTACTTGGTCTTACATTCATTATCTTTCCTGGAATAGTTACCCTATTACTTGACTGGGTTATTGGTTGCGCAATTTTAGTCATAGGTGTCACTGGTGTTATTCGTATAGTAACGGATAAGGTAAATTAAGAAAACAAAGTAGTTCGGCTAATTCCTAGCATTCTTTGTATAATCTTATCTCTTTATTTAATCGTTTTCCCTATTTCAACCCTTTATATGTTTGGAATTGTAATAGGAATAATGGCAATCTTTGCAGCCATAGGTCAATTTTCAAATGCATCCATAGCAAAGAAAGCAAGCATGAAATCTTCCTACTTCGTATTAATGGGAATTGTAAATTTACTATTTGCCCTAGCCATGTTTGCTAGTTCTTATATGATGGTTTCATTCTTGATTATTTTCATAGGTTGTTACTTAATCGTTTTTGGAATTATGTTCTTGTTTTCTTCCATAACTTTAAAGAGTCCCAAAGACAAAGCTGGTAATGTGGAAGTTGAAATAATAGAAAGCAAGCCAATGAATTCCGAATTTGCAGATAAAAACATTATTGATGCAGAAGTAGTTGAGGAAGACCATAAGTAGGCAACACAACAAAACTTAATTATAAAATAGACAAAAACACCACAACCTAGCCGGCATAGTGGTGTTTTTGTTTACACTTTTATAAATGGGTCCCCTTAGGCTAGTCTTTTTCTTTTCTTAAGTCTATTATACTTTCCAATCGCTTCATTGCCAACAAAAGGAAGTGTTTTTATTTTTATTTCTATTTCTTTGCTTTACATTCTTACAGCCTCTGATAATATCGCTCAATCAACCCCAAAGTTTTTTAGGATACAAGCCTTTTACCTTTAAGTTTTCTATACTAGTAGAAACATATTCCTTATCTTCTTTATAAGTTACCCCAAACCATTTATCCTTTGATTCTAGAACTTTTACACTTGCCTTATCTTCTTTGATGAGCATATCTGTTACCTTGGGTATTAAAAACTCTCCCTTTAATGGATTTTCTATTATTGCTTCTTTCAAAAAAGCAGGGAATTCTTTTTCTAGTTCCTTCATCATAGAATATGTATATCCCCACAAATTCATAGATACAACAGTATCTTCATCCAAGCTATTCCAAGTGCGTCCTTCGTCTTCTGTGTAGGCAGGACCTCCTTCTTTCTGTTCAATCCTTGTTCTTTCCACAATATCCTCTAAGGTTCCTTCTTGGCAAAGGGAACAGATTCCCCTAGATACATAGCCATTTTCTGTCAAAGTATTCTTCAGTCTGTATCCTACCATACAAAAATCATATTTGTTTTCATCCCTGGCATCTTTCAAAAAATCATACATAGATTTAAAGGCCGATGGTCCGTAATAGTCATCTCCATTTATAACTGCAAAGGGACCCCTTACAGCTTTCCTTGCACTTAATATTGCATGACCTGTTCCCCAAGGTTTTTCTCTTCCTTGAGGCACTTCAAAGCCTTCTGGCAAGTCGTCTAACTGTTGATAGACATACTCAATATCCA
>CAYJJM010000080.1:3409-6596 GCA_964370515.1 uncultured Oscillospiraceae bacterium
CCTGCCCTGCTGTCAATGATTTTTCTAAAATCTTCTTCGTTTTCTTTTTTTATTATAAAAATTGCTTTTTCAAATCCTGCTTCCATAGCGTCATATAAAGAGAAATCAATTATTATTTCTCCCTCATCAGTTACTGGGTCTATTTGCTTTAAGCCGCCGTATCGGCTTCCCATTCCAGCCGCCATAACTACCAATACTGGCTTTGTTTCTTTACTCATTTTTTACTTCCTCTCTTATCTGTATTTTTAGAGTCTTTATTTCGTATATTTCAAAAAATACTTCTTTCTTTCTTCATGTATTTGGCAGAACTTTTTATAGGCACTTGCCTCCTCCATTTTCTGCCCTTCTGGGTTTTCCCTTGCTTTAAATCTAAGAACATCCAAAAATGCATAGGGCAAACTTTTGTCATCCTTTGCCTGTCTCCACAAAGTTTCCAAGCTTTCGTCCCAATCCGCAATTACCACTTTCCCTTGGGCAATGATGTCTTCGCACATATTGTCGAACAAAATTCCATCTCCACAAACTAGGACAAAGCCTTCTTTTTCTTGTAGCTCTTTTAGCAGATGATATTCTTTGTCGTGATATGCATGTTCACCCATCATCATGGAAATTTTTTTAATAGTTCTACCATCTTTTTTTTCTATTTCCTTATCTAAGTCTATTAGGAGCAGATTTTTTTCTTTTGCAATCTCTTGTCCCAACTTCATTCTTTGGCTTCCCATTGGTCCTGTTATATATATTTTTTCTCCCATGTTATTTCTCTTTCCCTATTGCTCTGTTTATTACTATCCATTATAACATAGCTTATGAATCATTTTCGATCCACCCTTTTGGGGTTGGCTATTAATCAAATATACTCAGTTGTGACTGAGGTCCATACAACACAAATTCTTTGAATTCATTATATATTTGCTCAGTAATATGTTTAGGCACATCACATTTATTCTCACTTTCAACTAAATCCGTGAATGTTATAAGCGAAAATATTTTTTTAAAATCTATCCTTTCAAGTATTTTCTTTGTAAATGGCCTCTTTGAATCAATAAATGCAATGCTAATAAGAAATTCTTGGACCTTATCACTATTTAATATTAACATACAGCTATATGCATGGTTGTAATTATCAAAGCTTAAAAAATAACAAGTGTCGTCTAGCATTACTGGCTTCTCGGAAATCAGCAGAGAAAACAGTGGTTTTTTATAAAATCCCGAAATTGCCACTTTATATTTTGAATAAGAGTAATCACCAATCCCAAACATACTGAAAGCAGGAGAGTTCTTATATATAGAGCTTTTTCTTTTTTGAAATAATTCTATATTTTGATTGAGATAGTTCCAGGTTTTTGGAGCAAGCTCTTTTATGAAATCAGTGTCCTCTTTAATCTTTCGCTGAGTAACTATTACCCTTTTCTTGAAAGTTGTTATGATAGGTTTTTTAATATGGCTGCTTTTAACTAATGGAAAAACTATGGTTTCTTCAATATCAAGTTCTTTGTTGTTTCCATTAATATAAATGCCAAATTTTTCGTTTAACTCCATTATTTTAGAACAATCATGTTTAACGCCTTGACGCCAATCAAAACAACATTTTCCGTCAATATCGATGGCATTATCATTTAAGGAAGAAAAGAATTTATCACCTTTATATCCAAACACTGAAAGTTGAGTAGTTAAATTATCAAAATTAAATACTTTGCATTTATTTATTGATTTGTCCGAACTATTCAAGTCAACAATAAATAGACACGCATCCACGCTTACCCCGAACACTTTATTTGCATCAAATGTAATCATTCGACAGTCGGAAAAATTAATATTTCTTCGTTTAAGTTCTTTAAAGACATTTCGTGCAACAATGGTTTTGCACAACAGGGCAATGGTCGTATTAGAGTTTTTAAAATTATCAATTAACTCTAAAAACATGAATTCACAAATATCAAAGTTAGAGCTTCCAGTTAAGGCATCTAGCCCTTTCAAGTCTTTAAAGTTAGTTTTTCGTGGTAAATTAAGGCTATCCAAAGAGGAAAGAACACTATTGTTTACCCAGGGAGGGTTGCCGATAACTAATAACCTATGATTGAGTATTTCTTTTTTTAATAGAGAGAAGTTAAAGTCGAAGAAATCCTCATTATACAGTATTGCGTTATTGGTAAGTTTTGTCTTTGAACAAATATAGTATTCTGTATTTTTTTCAATGCCATAAGCTTTTTGTGGGTTGAACACTGAAATTGCAGTTGAAAGAAAGTTTCCAACTCCACAAGTAGGCTCTAAAATAATATCCGGATTAGCCATAAATTCTTTTTTAAGATAATTGCACACAATTTCAGTGAAATCTAATGGAGTTTGAAAATCGCCATATTCAATTTTATGTGCTGTATTATCGCCATTCATGGTTAACCACTCCCTCGACTTCATTATTAAGTAGTATGACTCTGCCATATTGCAATCTCCATTGTAAGGCATTAGAGATTGTCAAAAATCCTTGTTCAGGTGGAGAAGAAAATATTTCATCTGCTAAATCGTTATATATGATTTCATCACCAGGGATATTTTTATCAATAAAAAATCCTATAATATCATCTCGGTTTGCACCATCTCTTAACATCTCACCAATTCTCATGGTAACTGTATAATCAGCAGTTCTTGGAGCTTCAACAAAAGTCAAGAATTTAAAATCGAGCGTGGAAGAATTTTTAGTATCATATTTATCATATACAAATACTAACAGATTGTATCCCAATCCGAATATTTTTTGCCTTGCACTTTTGAAAGGGCTTGACGATTGTGGTTGCCTTATAGAAGTCACTTTAATATCTGTGTTTATGTGTTCATCGGGTAGATCAATTCCTTTCGCACTGTTTCCCTTCCCAAGTAGATAATTGTTTGCTAAGTATTCTTTAAACTTATGTTCAACATAAGTTCCAACAGCTTTTCCATCTGTTACTCCAATTAAGGAACTGTGGTTTAATTGGCTTTCATATTCACAAAAGGCATACGCTTCATCTATTAGTCGTTCTATTGTAAGTTTCTGCATTTTTATTCTCCTATATTTAACAAACTGATTCTGTAATTATACCACACATTTGCACAAAAAGTCTATTTACAAAATGTAAATTTTGTATTTTTTTACATATCTTCCCATATATTTTCGATGCATACTTTTTCTCTTCTTTGTATTTGTTTTTCC
>CAYJJM010000081.1:0-2815 GCA_964370515.1 uncultured Oscillospiraceae bacterium
TCCGGTAAGCTTAGCTTCAAAGGGAAAAATTTTCTGGTTTAACCAATCGGCTAAATTTAAGTTTCCTCCATGACCACGAAGTATAGACATAGGAATATGTGCATGGGCATTAAAAAATCCAGGCATCAATATTTTGTCACTGCAACCCTTATAAACTCGGCCATAGCTTTGGGTTGGAGGGGTTTTGCTGACATAAATGATTTGGTCTTCTTCTGTCCCAACATACATATCTTTTTCAAGTTGGTAATCTTCATTGATAATGGTAATTTTTTCGAATAACATGATTTCTCCTTTTGCCATTTGCTATAGTAGATAAATAGCAATAAATATTTAAAATAACAATAAGTTTTTTAGTGCTATCTGTTCCAAACAAGTAAGTGGAACTATAGCTGATCAAAATTTAGTATACAATACCATTTTACAATGACTAAAGGATAAAGTAAAGGTTGCTATAAACTTAATGGTAATGTATTATATAAGAATGGAAGATATAAAAAAAATAATACATAGAGAAAATCCAAATAACCAAATAGACTTGCATTTACATTCATACTATTCCGATGGTCAGTTTTCTCCAACAGAGATTGTAAACAGGGCATTTAATGAAGGGAAAAAAATAATTTCCCTGACGGATCATGATGGAGTGAACGGGAATACAGAGGCAAAAAGGGCAGCAGAAAAAAAAGGAATTATATTTATTGATGGTATAGAAATATCTGCACATCATCCTTTTAATGGAGCCTTTATTGGGGTACATATATTAGGATATGGAATAGATAGCAATAATTCAGCTTTACTAGAAACTGCCAAAAAATTTGAAGAATTTAGAAAGAAAAGAAATAAGGAACTTTTCGCAGTTTTGAATTCTGAAGGATATGAAATAAAAGAAGAAGATGTTATCTATAGAAAAGGACAATCATATATAGGGAAAGTTTTAATAGGCAGAGCCTTGGTAAAAAAAGGGTATATAGAGAAAAAAGAGGAAGCTTTTGAAAAAGGTGGAGTATTCGACAATCCCAAAATCAGAAAAATAAAAAAGAAAAAAATTTATGCAGAGGAAGCAATTAAATTAATTCATCAAAGTGGAGGAATTGCTGTAATTGCACATCCAGGAAGAATAAGAAATATTGGACAAATAGGGAGCATAGAATACGAAAAAAATATAGAAGAATTTATTGTTCAATTAAAGACTCTAGGAATTGATGGAATAGAGGCATGGTACAAACATTTTTCCAAAGAAGAACAAAGATTTTTTAAGAATATGGGGAAAAAGCACAACCTAATTTTGACAACAGGCAGTGACTTCCACGGAGATAATTTAGAACCAGACTAAACGATGAGGACATGGAGGCACTTAAGACTGACCTAACCTAGGCATGTATGACTTGAGTTAGCAAGCAGATCTACACAAGCCACAATGGCCGAACAACAAGCATAGTAATACGCAAAAAAAGAGATGCAAATTGAGCAGAAAAAGACAAGTGAGGAGGATGAATGTTTAAATACATACGAGGCTACATCAATGTAGTTTTGGAAAAAGACCCAGCAGCAAGAAACAGGATAGAAGTACTTTTGTGCTACCCGGGAGTATGGGCTTTGTCTTGGCATAGGTTATCCCATCTTTTATATAGATGCAAACTGAAACTTTTAGCTAGGCTTATTTCCCAAACAGTAAGATGGTTTACAGGAATAGAAATACATCCAGGTGCTACTATTGGTCAAAGATGTATGATAGACCATGGTATGGCGGTGGTTATTGGAGAAACAACTGAAATAGGAAATGAAGTTACCATTTATCAGGGAGTCACATTGGGGGGAACAGGAAAGGATGTGGGGAAACGGCATCCAACTATAGGCGACAGAGTAATAATAGCTAGTGGTGCAAAGGTTTTGGGACCATTTAAAGTGGGAAATGATGTAAGAATTGGAGCAGGTTCTGTGGTGTTGAAAGAAGTACCTGATGGTGCAACAGTAGTGGGAATACCGGGAACTGTTGTAAAAAATAAAAATAAAAAAGCAACAGAAGAGATGAATCAAATAGACCTTCCAGATCCAATACATATAGAAATAGAAGAATTAAGAAAAAGAATTATAGAATTAGAAAAGCAAATAAAGGAGACCAAAAAAAAATGAAAGTATACAACACACTAACAAAGAAAAAAGAAGAATTAGTACCTATAGACCCTAGGGAATATAGAATATATGTATGTGGACCAACTGTATATAATTATTTTCACATAGGAAATGCAAGGCCATTTGTAGTCTTCGATACTCTTAGAAGATATTTGGAGTTTAGAGGAAACAATGTAAAGTTTGTGCAAAATTTTACAGATGTAGATGACAAAATAATAAACAAAGCCATTGAAGAAGGAATAGAGGCTATTGAAGTAAGCGAAAAATATATAGAAGAATACTTTAAAGATGCAGAAGCTTTAAATGTAAAAAAAGCAAGTGTACATCCAAAGGTTACAGAAAATATTCAAGAGATCATTGACTTTATTTCAACTTTAATAGAAAAAGGATTTGCCTACCAGGTGGACGGTGATGTTTACTATAAAGCTAGGGAATTTAAAGAATATGGGAAACTTTCAAAACAAAAAATAGAAGATTTAGAAGTAGGTGCAAGAATAATGGTGGAAGAGAAAAAACAGGATCCCCTAGACTTTGCCCTATGGAAAGGTAGAAAAAGAGAAGATGAAATTGCATGGGAAAGTCCATGGGGAATGGGAAGACCTGGCTGGCATATTGAATGCTCCGCCATGTCCAAGAAATACCTAGGGGAATCAATTGATATTCATGCAGGAGGCCAAGATTT
>CAYJJM010000081.1:2828-6511 GCA_964370515.1 uncultured Oscillospiraceae bacterium
ATGAAATTGCACAGTCAGAGGCATGTAATGGATGCACCTTTGCAAACTACTGGATGCATAATGGCTATATAACAATAGACAACGAAAAAATGTCCAAATCAAAAGGCAACTTTTTTACAGTAAGAGATATACTAGAAAAGTATAAAGGCGAAGTAATCAGATACTTCCTCCTTTCTGCTCACTATAGAAACCCAATTAACTTTAGCGAAGATTTGATGGGACAAGCCAAAAATAGTTTGGCAAGAATAGAAAATGCAAAACAGAACTTGTTGCACCTGATGAAAAATGGAGAAGGAAGTTTAACTGAAGAAGAAAAAGAAACTCTTGATGGCTTCGGCAAATACAAAGAAGATTTTATAAAAGCCATGGATGATGATTTAAATACTGCTGATGGAATAACTGCCGTATTCGGACTAGTTGGGGCAATAAATGGAGCAAATAAAGAAGGAACTTCAAAAGAAATGGCAGAAAAATCTTTGGCAAAATTGATGGAGTTAACAGATGTTCTGGGACTACTTCAAGGAGATAATGACACAGAGAATATAGATGACCAGATAGAAAAACTTATTGAAGAACGCCAAAAAGCCAGAGAAGAAAAAAACTTTGCTAGAGCGGATGAGATTAGAGATATATTGAAGGAAAAAGGGATTACAATTAAAGATACGCCCCAAGGAGTGCAAATAATTAAAGAATAAGATGTTGATACGAATATAAAAATTAAGAGTAAGATATTTGAAAAATCTTGTAGGCTAGGATAGGCATTTATGACTTGAATTAGTCTAAGCAAGAGTAAATAATATAATGTTAATATTAGTGTGAAGAGCAAAATGGACATAAAAGAAATAAAAAAAATGAACACCACCCTTTTGGCATATATGGGAGATGCCATATATGAAGTTGCAATTAGAGAACATGTTCTAGCCAAGGGGGTTCCTCATATTGATGCTGTTCACAAAGAAACAGTAAAATATGTAAAGGGAGAAAGCCAAGCGAAGATTTTAAAGCATATTATCCATAGCCTTGTGGAAGAAGAAATGACCTTGGTTAAGAGAGCAAGAAATAGAAAAACTATTTCAAAACCCAAAAATATAGATCCAGTGACATACAAACTTGCAACAGCTTTTGAAGCATTGATTGGGTATTTGTATATGACAAAACAAGAGGAGAGGCTAAAAGAAATTTTAGCTTTGGCAATAAAATGGGCAGAGGCGCAAGAAGAGGACAAATAATTAGAAATCCAAACTTTAAAATTAAATAATAAATTGAAAAACAGAAATTCCATAACTTTAAAATTTAAACAATAAAAAATAGAAGTTCCACAGAAAAAATAAGAAAGGGAAAACCATGTCTTCATTAGAAAAAGAAAGCAAAAAAAACAAGGAAGAAATAGAAAATAAAGAAATCAAGGATAAGACAGAAAACAAGGGAAAACAAAAGAAAAAGGTTAGGAACAAAGGGAGAGATATATTAGGTGACTACTACAAAGTAAATAAAAAGTATGGCGAGGAAAACAGAGAAGCATACGAAAAACAAGAAGAAGAAAAAGGTGAGACCAAAGGAAAGAAGAAACCTTTTAACTCCACAGAGCGATTATATATAATTGTTATCGTTCTGGGATTAATAGGAATAGGAATTAAATATTTGTTTTTTTAAAGTCTAAGGAAATGTAATTAAGGAGAAAAATAATGAGTAGAGCAGACAAACTATTTGTTCATATGTGTAAAGAAATATTAGAAAATGGATATTCTTCAGAGGGGCAGAAAGTAAGGGCAAAATGGGAAGATGGAGAATTTGCACATACCATCAAAACATTTGGAGTTGTAAACAGATATAACCTTCAAGAAGAATTTCCTGCATTAACACTTAGACCTACAGCTATTAAATCAGCAGTAGATGAAATTCTTTGGATATGGCAAAAAAAATCAAATAATATCAATCAGTTAAAAAGCAGAATATGGGATGAGTGGGCAGATGAAGAAGGTTCCATTGGTAAAGCCTATGGCTACCAACTAGGAATAAAATACAAATTCCCACATGGGGAAATGGATCAGGTTGACAATGTTCTTTGGCAACTTAAAAATTCTCCTTACTCAAGAAGAATAATGACCAACATATATAACTTTGAACATTTAACGGAGATGGGACTAGAACCTTGTGCCTATAGCATGACCTTTAATGTTACAGGAGATAAACTAAATGGAATACTTAATCAAAGATCTCAAGACATATTAGCAGCCAACAATTGGAATGTAGTTCAATACTCAGTGCTTCTTATGATGTTTGCTCAAGTTTCAGGATTAAAGGCGGGAGAACTGATTCATGTGATTTCAGATGCACATATATATGATAGGCATGTTCCTATAGTCGAGGAACTTATTGAAAGACAACAATATCCTGCTCCAAAAGTAACGCTAAATCCAACAATAACAGACTTCTACGATTTTACAGTTGAAGATATAAAAATAGAAAACTACGAAAAGAATCCACAAATTACAGGTATACCTATTGCTATTTAATAAATAAGTACCTACAAAAAGAGTTTAAACGCAAAGGGAAGAAACTAATTTGATATAAATATAAAACATTAAAAAATAATTGTTGAAAAGATGCAAAACAAATTAATGGAAAACAATATTTTGCAAAAAAATTAAAATCTAAAAAGCAATAATAGAGAGAGCATCAAACAGAAATAAGGCTTGGGGGTAAAATGAACGCAATAGTAGCAGTAGATAAAGATTGGGGAATAGGTAAAGAAGGAAAACTTCTATGTTATTTGCCAGGAGACTTAAACTATTATAAGGAGAAAACTTTAAACAAGACAATAGTCATAGGAAGAAAGACTTTAGAATCATTTCCCAAAGGTCTTCCTTTGCCAAGGAGAGAAAATATAATTTTGACTAGAAACAAAAACATGTGCAAAAAAATATTCGAAAATAGAGATTATAAATTTGTCTTTTCTGAAGAGGAACTTTATGAAAAGCTAGAGGAAATAGATACAAAGGACATATTTGTTTCAGGCGGGGAAGAAATATACAAGAAACTTTTGCCTTTATGTGACAAAGTATATGTGACCAAGATAAATGAAAAATTTCAAGCAGATGCCTTTTTCCCAAACCTAGATTATATGGAAAACTTCTATGTGAGTTGGCAAGGAGAAAAAGAAGAAGAAAATGGGATTGAATACCAATTCCTTATTTATGAAAAGAGGAAATAAAAAATATGAGAAAAGACAGAGGAAGCAATTTTAGGGAAGAAGGAAAGAAAAAAAACTATAGAAAAGGCCAAGACCAAAAGAAAAGAACCACAGCCTACAAAAACACAAGAGAAGAAAAAAGAGAAGATGATGGAATGGGAAACTCTTTGATTTATGGAAGAAACTCAGTTTTGGAAACTTTAATAGCCCTTGAAGAAGCAGAGGCAAGAGGTAAAAAAACTCCTCTTACTTTGGAAGAAATAATAATGCAAGAAGGTGCTACAGGCTCAGTTTCAAAAATTACGGGCAAAGCAAAATCCTTGGGTGTGAAAGTTTCAATTGTTCCCAAAGAAAAAATACAAAGGATAATTGGAGCCCACAATGGAGAGTTTGTTAAGCATCAAGGGGTTATTGGAATAATTTCACCATATAGATACAATCAAGTGGATGAAATATTAGAATTGGCTCAAAAAAGAGGAGAAGAACCATT
>CAYJJM010000082.1:0-476 GCA_964370515.1 uncultured Oscillospiraceae bacterium
TTATTTGGGATGGTTTATATTACGAGTGATAACGCTAGGTTTATCAGGACTGTTTTATTCTAACTCTTACAAAATTGCAACATATACAGAATTCTATGTAGAAATGAGACAACAGGCAATAGAAAACAAAATCCCAGGTGCAGAAAAATTAAATGATATTTATCTATATGAAAAAGCTGCACAATCAGTTTTAAATGAAAAATATGCAGATATTGTTACTATTATGGAAGAACCTAAGGTTGAAGAGCCTAAAGACAAAAAGCTTATAGAAAAAATCGCAAATACTAACTGAGCGTATAAAAGGGTTAGAAATCACTTTTGTAGTAACTTGGAATTTGTGAGAAAAGTCAATAAAAAAAGCAAAGGATTATAGTGTAGTAACAGAAGTTGCTACACTATTTTTTAACGCTCCCCTGCTCTCTTTAGATTTTTCGATTTATTTTCTTCTAGATTCCCGTTCTTTAGATTCCTCGTAA
>CAYJJM010000082.1:486-5064 GCA_964370515.1 uncultured Oscillospiraceae bacterium
CATCTTCTGTTTCTGGAACATAAGTAGGAACTTGCTGAGGGCGACCGTTCTTGCCCATTGCCACCATGGTAAAGTATGCAGATAATGCAAGCTGTGGTTTGCTGTGTGACTCTAGATCCTCAGAGATTACCTCAACATAAATTTCCATTGATGTTTTACCCACATATACAAGGTGAGCCGTATATGTTACAAGTGCCCCAACGAAAATGGGTAACTTAAATACAAGTTCGTCTACACGGGCAGTAACACAATTACTCTTTGCGTATTTAGTTGCCATGGCACCAGCTGCTGAATCCATAAGTTTCATAATTTCACCGCCGTGCACATTACCTGCTACATTGGCTTGATGAGGAAGCATTACCTGACTGATGCTTATTTTATTTCTAATATTCATACTATTTATTACCTCCTAAAATATATTAATATATAATTAATAATACACACATCTTCTAACAATTGCAAATTTGATTTATTGACAGATGGGTAATATTCGAATAATTCATTCAAATACTTTAACCATTTAAACTCTATACTATTGCCGCCAATATAGGTAGTAAGAATGGTACAATTAAAGTTAATATAGTTCCAGTTATTAGCGTAACAAAACCTAGCCTAATGCCTACAACCTTAGTTATAGGAGCCAGCATTGTGTCCATATTCCCTGCTGCTCCACCAGCCAAAGGGCTGCCCATGCTAATTTTTGCTAGTAAAGGCATAGCTATTAATGTGAAAAATTCTCTCATAATGTTAACCAAAAAACCATATGTGCCAGCTTCTAGTCCATAGGTAGAAGTCATGAAAGCTCCTGTAATACTATAAAAAGACATTCCACTTGAAGAAATAACAGAGATTTCAAAAGGCAATCCTAATATAAATCCCGCAAAATAGCCCCCTATTAGACTGCCTATTAAAATCGCTACGGATAACCATATTATTTTGAAGCCAAGTTTCTTTAAATATTTAAAAACATCCTTATTTGCACCTGTAGCAACACCTACACAAATATAAAGTATTATTAAGGACAAAAGAAAGCCAGTATCAACATAGGCTTCCTTTATAATGTTATCCATTAAAAGACCTACAATTATGCCAACAATTAAGCCTATTGGCATAATGAAAATTAATGAATTTATTGTTTTTTTTCTTTCGTTTGTACACGCTAAAACTTCAGCATTCTCCCCTTTTGCAGAATAAATATCTATTTTATTTTTCTGTAGCTCATCATCAATTTTTTTTAGAGGTAAGAAAGTTTTTTCGAAAATATATGTAATTAAGATACTAAATGATATGGCACTTAGAGAAATTACAACACATTGAAGGCCAATTCTTGGAAACTCGGATATAATTGTTTCGTTTAACCCAATTCCAAGACCAATTGCAACCATTAGAAAAATCAAGGACACATTAGTTAAGCTATCCATTCCTTTTTGAAATTTTTCATTCTTAATTAAAAGCCCTAAAATAATACCAAAGCCTAGTGAAGCAAAAGGTAGTATTGTCATAATTACTCTCCTTATCAGAAGTCAATGTTTCTCATCCTTGCATTGTCAAATGCTGTAATTTTCATACTTTTCCTCCCCTACTCTTCTTCTACATACTCATGTGGTCTTTCAATGTAATTTTTACGCTTTTCCCGAAAAAAGGAGAACAATCCTATATATACAAATCTCTTCTTTTGTAAATAGCACCACCAACAATCAATGCGGTTATGTACACAAAAATATATGCGATTAGGTTAAATAATGTTTTATCTGAAAATTCAACAACTTCCCCCACATTAAGCATAACAAATGGCGAAAAATACATGAGCCACTCAGCTTTATCACCTAACAATTCACCCAAATATCCCAGCATATAGCTCGCAAGTACCACAGAGGCTACAACAGAACCTGTACCTAGCTTTGTGCTTATGCCTGCAAACATGAGGCCAATTCCGCCAAATAATAATGCAGAAAAACTTGTTATCTTTGCCGAAGCAATAATGTCAGCCAAAATAAAACTTTCCCCACCGCCTATGAATCCACAAGCTATAACAGAAATAATTGCCCCAGCTAGAACTATGATAACAGCAATTAATGAAGTTAAATACTTAGAAATATAAATCTCTAGCCTGCTAACTGCTAGGGAGTTTAAAAACTCTATGGACTTTGTCTTTTCCTCCTTAGTAATTAAACCAGCAGAAAAAGTAGCTGAAAATATAGAAACTGCAACTAAAATCAGATTATAAATCATTCCAAAATATGTGACATAATTAGACATATCAGACATATCTTCCATTCCTACAAGCTGCATTAATTCCTTAGGCATTGCATCAAACTTCGCCTGTGCCAAATCCTGTATGGATGGAAAAAGTATCATGTAAAGAGTCATTATAGAAAAGATTGCAACGCTCCAACCAATTATGGCTTTTTTCGTAGTTATCAAATTAAAAGAGCACAATTTGAAAATGTTTTTCAGCTCTACTGTTTTCATAATTTTCATGCCTTATCCCCTTTCTCCCTTGTTAGCTGGTCTATAATATGAGATAAACTCGTCCTCTACGGTTTTCGTTTTGATTTCAAGGCTTTCTAAATTCAATTTAGAAAGTTTCTGTATAAGGGAATTTATATCTTCTTCAATTTCATAGTTCTTGGAAATACCATCTTTTGTGGTGTAAGAAACTACCTGCTTATGCTTGATTTTTACATCTTTCATGTCAAAGTAATCTGCAATTTCACCATCTACTATGATTGCCACTTTATCACAATACTTTTCAATTTCCGATAAATTGTGACTGGATAAAAAGATTGTCTTACCTTTTTTCTTTTCTTGCAATAAAAGTTCAAAGAATTTGTTTTGCATGAGAGGGTCAAGACCGTTTGTAGGTTCATCTAATACCAAAAGCTGAGAGTTTTTTAGAAAGCCTTGAATTATGGAAAGTTTTTTCTTATTTCCAAAGCTTAATTCATCAATTTTTTTTGTTATATCAAGTTCAAAATATTCACAGAGATTTTTCATTTCTTCAACTGAAGTTTTTGTAAAACCCAAGGCAAATTGGAGTAATTTCTCACAGGTGACATTCTCGTAAAAGGCCGATTCACTAGGCACATAGCTTACCATGGTTTTTATTAACTTACTGTCTTTTTCACTGTCAAGGCCTAAAATTTCTATTGTTCCTTGTGTTGGGTTTAGCATGTTTAACATAGTCCTTAAAGTTGTGCTTTTTCCAGCACCATTTTTACCGACAAATCCTACAATTTGACCTTTTTCTACCGATAAATCTATCCCTTTGACAGCGGGGAACTTTCCGTATTGCTTTACAAAATTTTTAATTTCTATTGTACTCATAATAAGTCCTGACTTTCTATCAATATATCGCCTTTATCTGTTATCAAGAATTTATAACATTAATAGCATATTCCAACTGATTTATTTACATACTCTTCTTTGCCGATTGCTTCCGCCATAAAGAAAGCTAAGTCTTCTCTTGAGATGTTTTTTCCGCCCTTAGGAACACTATCATAAGAAGTTCTAAATTTTTTTGTCATTTCACCATCAATTAAAGAGAGAGGTCTCAGAATCAAATAATTTAAATTACTATTGATAATTGTTTGAGCAGAAAGTTTGTGGTCTGCAATTGCGTTTTTAAAGAATAAATTTATTATTATTTTTGAAATGAAATCGGGCATTTCATCATGAATGCCAGCTGAGCCAATATAAAAAATAGAGTTTACTTTTGCCTTATTCATTGCATCAACTATATTTTTAATCATATCGGAAAGAGTTGTTGACTTTTTGTTTGCATCACCACCAAGACAAGATACCACTAATTCATGTCCTTCAATGGCCTTTACTAAATCATCTTGATTAGATAAATCAAGAACTTTTACACTTAAATTTTCATGATTGAAGTTGATTTTGCTTTCAGTTCTAACTACCGCTGTGACTGAATGCCCTTGCTCTAAAGCTAAATTTAAAAATATTTCACCTGTTTTTCCACTTGCACCGAACAAAATTATTTTCATAAAAAACTACCTCCTTACTTCATCAATATATATTTATTATTTTTTAATAACAATTTTGTTTTTAAACATACACTCATCAAGATGTTGAAGATAATCCAGTATACTAGGATATTCTTTTTTATTATAATGTGCATAACCGACAGCAACACCTGCCTTATGGCTATCATCAAAAGTTTTGAATTCATCTTGGATAAAAAATACTTTTTTTTCTAATAAATCAAATGGAATATCATATAAAATTGCTGAAAATTCATCCCCGCCTACACGATAACAATTTCCATATTCATTAAAATGTTTCTGTGCTAGTTCAGCGAAAAAAATCAAATAATTATCGCCAGTCTGATGTCCTATATTATCGTTAAAATATTTCAAATTGTTCAAGTCGAATGTGACTATTATTTTTCTTGGATCCTTACTTTCCTTGAAGTCTTCTAAATCACGTTCAAAGGCATGTCTATTAGATAATGTTGTTAATGTATCTGTATATGCGATTTTACTTAAATACTCTGTATGCATACCCTCAACCCAAGTGCTTCTTAATTTTAAAGATGTTGATATAATACAGGTCAGTAGA
>CAYJJM010000082.1:5074-6419 GCA_964370515.1 uncultured Oscillospiraceae bacterium
GGTTAATGCGACAAGAATTAAGAATGCCAGTTGGAAAAGTGGTATATTAGCATCTTTATTCCTTTTTATAAAAGTTTCATAAATCAAAGAGAGTATGTAATACAAAAATGTAGCTAACATAATCAAATGTACTATCCACAATGTGCTATAATAATAGGCTATATCTGCCATATGTAGTATGGTGGATATAACGAAATTAACAATAAAGGCTAAGCAAAAATACTTTGACAATGGTTTGTGTGAAGGGGTATACATGCTATCAACATAAAGAATAAAAGGCACTAACAATAGTTGTATTGACCAATAAGGCAAATTACCTAATATAAATGTATTGCCTATAAAAAATTGAAGTAAATTGCCTTCACTAATCAGCCAAATCGCTATATTTATTGACAATAATCCAAGATACAATATTACATTATTGTTTTTTAATCCCCTTGAAATAAAAACCTGAGCAACTAAAAGTGCTAAACCAATTATCAATATTATTGATGATATAAGTAGTTTTAATGAATTATTAAAAATCAAGAATAAAATCGCTTCACTTTTTTCAGATAAATTTATATCAGTTATACCAATTGCAGTTTTATCATCACTAGGTACGATGTCTATTATTATGATATTATCTTCCTGAATATAGGGTATATCTATAATATGCCATATGCCTCCATTAGGTGAAGAAAAAGTAGAACTGTTGTCCTGTCCGAACTCATAAACAATTTCAGAATTAACACTTACGGTAAAAGCTTGATGCATACTTTCAAATATTATTACCGGTTCTTTATATTGGGCTGTGGAAATTGTCTTTGTAAGGCTGTAAGGTTTAAAGTTGGTATCTTGAGGATTAAAACTAGACATCTCTATTTGCTTATTTATATCATCACTTTCTATTTCCCATGTATTAAGATTTGTTATAGATTCTTCATCATATGATAAAAGAGTGTTTTTTTCAGTATTAAGAAAAAAAGACATAATACACATAGCTATTAAACCTACAATACAAGCAACAAACAAATAAAATAGTTTTTTATTCATATTTTTACACCTTTAACCAATTAGTAGCTTCACACTTAAAGAAGACTAAGCTTTCTATAAAAACAACATCTAACTATGTAATGATACCATAAACCCCACATGAATTTCTACAAAATGTAAAAAGTAAATTCATGCAAAAAATAAAAATAAGTTACTGCTTGCTTTTATGCACTACAGAAACAAATTAGAAAATCAGCTTTATTTAGAGCTACCTCTTTGGGCAATTAATATTCCTCCCAAAACTATAACCATAGAAATTATCTGTATAGGGTAAATAGTTTCATTTAATATAATTACCGCCAATATACAG
>CAYJJM010000083.1:0-222 GCA_964370515.1 uncultured Oscillospiraceae bacterium
TGGTCTGGGTTTTTTTTGTAATCTTTTGGCTTTTTGGTATATCCTAAATCTTCTCCAATATCTCTTATTTTACCAAACCATGCTTCTTGGTTATCATCAAAATTATAAGACTCAACATAGCGGGTAAGGATTTTTTTGCAGTCTTCCTTGGCGATGTTTTCTGGAAGACTATCCTCTATTTGGAAAAGCTCATCAAAGAAATAACTGATGAAATCCATGATT
>CAYJJM010000083.1:298-6375 GCA_964370515.1 uncultured Oscillospiraceae bacterium
GTAGTGTTGGATTTTCCATTCTCCACTCCTCAAAGTTAGAGTTGAGAATAGTCATCAAATATTCACGAAGGGCCATAAAATGGTAGCCTTTTTCCTTATAAAAACTTAAGGCTAACTCTGGGTCGTTTCTCTTGGAAAGTTTTTTCTTATTTCCATTTTCATCTATTTTCATTAGAACTGCCGTATGGCAATAAATAGGCAAAGGCAGGTTTAAAAGTTCAAATAACTCTATGAGAATAGGAAGGGAAGCAAGCCACTCTTCGCCTCTAACTACATGGGTGGTTTTCATGAGAAAGTCATCAACTACATGGGCAAAATGATAGGTTGGAAGTCCTGTTTTTTTGATGATAACAATATCTTGAAAGTTTCTGGGCATTGATAACTCTCCTCGAATGCCGTCTTGTATAGTGAAATACCCATCAAGATTTTCTTTATCAATAACAGATGTACCCTGAGACTTTAAACGGACTACATAGTCTTCTCCAGCTGTAATTCTCTCTTCTATTTCAACTAATGACAGGTCACGACATTTTGCAAAAGAGCCATAGATTCCAGGTGTCAGCTTGCTGGACTCTTGCTCTTTTCGTATTTCTTCTATTTCATCTTCTTTAAGAAAGCAAGGATAAGCTAGGTTATCTTCCAAAAGTTTTTTTGCAAAAGATTGATATATTTCTCGCCTATTGCTTTGGGCGTAAGGTCCGTAGTTTCCTGTTTCTCCTTCTTTAGTAATGCCTTCGTCAAAGTTGATTCCAAAATATCCCAAAGAATCTATGATGGCCTCGGTTGCACCCTCAACATATCTTTTTTCGTCCGTGTCTTCAAGGCGAAGATAAAAAAGCCCTTTGTCCTGATGTGCAAGCCTTTCATCTACAAAAGCTCCGTAAAGATTCCCTAAATGTATAAATCCAGTAGGGCTAGGTCCTAATCTTGTTACAGGAACTCCTTCTGGCAAATTACGACTAGGATAAACTTCATCATAATCAGAAGGAGTTTTATCTATATTAGGGAAAAGTAAATTTGATAATTTTTTGTAATCCATTTTATCCTCCAAAATAAAATTTAATATAATTTTACTGCACAAATGCACTTGCAAGATGTGTTGTATGTAAACACATACTATCATTATACAACAAAATTTGCAGTTAAATGCCAAAAATTATATAATATGTGTATTGGGAAAACATAAACAATCATTAACGAAATTAATTTTGATTATTTATAGTGATTATAGGTTCAGCAGTATTGCTTAGAGCTTCATTAGCTGATCCTTCGCAATGACAGATAGCGAATTATTATTAGACTTCGTCTAATAATAAATTTAGGAGAAAAAAGTGGATATAAATTATAAAATATGGTTAAATGAATTTTTGAAAAGATTTTTCATTATAGTATTGCAGTTTTGATGATTTCAGCAGGTAGTGTACTTGGAATAGGAGAATATAAAGAATATGTTGTGGCAACAGAAAAGCCTGAGCAAGTTGACTTTACTGTGGAAAAAAATGAGGATAAAGCAATCTTAACAATAGTGAGTGAAGAAACTCGTGAAGGAGTAGAGTTTATAATACATATTTCAGAAGACGGAGAAAACTTTGAAGAATTAATTATAAGCGCAAAAGATGTACATGAAATCACAGAATTAGAATTAGGAAAAGAATATTTCTTTAAAGTAGGCATTAGATTAGCATATGAAGAAGAGTACATATATGGAGAACATTCGGAAATTGCAAGTGTAACATTAGACAAGCCTGTGAAAGTGATTACACCAGTAGCTGAAGAGGCATCTGCAAATGGATTTGAGGGTTTTGTAGACCATAATCATAGCAGTTCAGAAAAATGGGAATCCGAAGTTGAAAGACAGTTAAAAAATCATGGGGTATATACAGAAGAAAGAAGAGATGTGATACTTAACATTATTCACCACGAGAGTACAGGAAGAGAAGATGCGGTAAACCCTGTGGGAGGATATACAGGCCTTGTACAGTTTGGAGATCACTGGAAGCATGATTATCCTGAAAGCTACTTCATTGCTCATGATATTCCAGGAGAATATCAAGCAGATAATAGGCTTAGTGGAAATTGGAGTATACACAGATTAGTACATGTTATTGTAGATGGTGGGGACAGCGCTATCAAAAGGCATTGGGCAGGAACATGGAATAAATAGTATATATAAAATTTAGAAAATGGAATTCACATACTTCATGCACATATAACAAAAGCAGTTATAGAGAAAAGAGGGCAATATCACTATCGCCCACTATCTAAAAGTTCATATTTAGTTACAGTTTGAACCGCTGTGTACGGAAAACCGTATGCACGGTGGTGTGAGGGGGCGAAGCCCTTAGCGATTAGCCCCTACTCGATCTATATATAAGCTTGCTTCACGACAACTTTGAAGGAGGGAAAGAACTTATGTCTTTTGGCTGAAGTTTGATTAAGGACAACAGCAGAGGATTTAATTTTCATCTTTGCTTAATTTCATAGTAAGGCTAATTCTGCCCTTGTTAATGTCTATATCCAAAACTTCCACATCAACAACATCACCTATTTTTAAAACTTCGGAAGGATGCTTGATATAGTTATTGGATATTTGGCTAATATGTACCAACCCATCTTGATGAACCCCAATATCTACAAAAGCACCAAAGTCGATTACATTTCTAACAGTACCTTTTAATTTCATCCCCTTGACAAGGTCAGACATTTCCATAACATCGCTTCTTAGAATGGGTTTTTCCAGCTCTTCTCTAGGGTCTCTTCCAGGCATTAGAAGTTCATCAATTATGTCGGCTAAAGTTTCTTGGCCAATGCCTAGATTGGTGCTTAAATTTTTGATTCCTAATTCCTTGGCTTTTGATTTCAAAGCTTCAATATTGCCTTCAGTTACATCTTTTAAAGTATAACCACATTGAGAAAGAAGCTTTTCTGCCACTTTATATGATTCAGGATGTACACCAGTGTTGTCCAAAATGTTTTCGCCACCAATTCTCAAAAAACCTGCACACTGTTCGAATGCCTTAGGTCCTAGTTTAGAAACTTTAAGTAACTCTTCCCTACTCTTGAACTTGCCTGTACTCTCTCTATAACTTATCACATTATTTGCGATAGAAGGGGTGATGCCTGCCACATAAGAAAGAAGGGAGGCAGAAGCAGTGTTTAAATTGACACCTACAGAATTTACGCAGGACTCAACAACTCCACCTAAAGCATTTTCTAATTGAGTTTTAGGCATGTCGTGCTGGTATTGGCCTACACCGATGGATTTGGGATCTATTTTCACTAGTTCTGCAAGAGGATCTTGCAATCTTCTTGCAATTGAAATAGCAGATCTTATGGATACATCATATTTTGGAAACTCATTGGCACCAAGTTTAGATGCGGAATAGACAGAGGCTCCTGCTTCATTGACTATTACATATGCCAAATTCTTACCTTTATTCTTTGCATAATCTTTTATTACTTTTGACACAAACTGTTCACTTTCTCTAGAAGCTGTTCCGTTGCCAATGGCAATAAGGTCAACATTAAATTTTTCGATTAATTTTAAAATGGTTTTTTCGGCTTCCTCAACTTTGTTTTGAGGTGGTGTAGGATAGATGACATCATATGAGAGAGGTTTTCCTGTTTCGTCTACTACAGCAAGCTTACAACCAGTTCTGTAAGCAGGATCAAGGCCGAGAGTTATTTTTCCTGCAACAGGTGGTTGAAGAAGTAGGTTTTTTAAATTTTCTGAAAAAACAGAAATAGCAGAAGTGGCAGCTCTTTCTGTGAGGGTGGATCTAGCTTCCCTTTCCATGGAAGGGAACAACAATCGATCGTAGGAATCTAATATTGACTTTTGAATGTGTTCTTCACTAGGGGAAGATCCTACTAGGTATTGTTTTTCTATAAGAGCAATTGCGGTTTCCTTTTCTATGGAAATTGAAATTTTTAAAAATCCTTCTTTCTCTCCTCTGTCAATGGCCAAAATTCGGTGGGACGGTAAAGTCCTGAGAGTTTGGGAAAATTCATAGTAATCGGAGTAAACACTGTCTTCTTGCTTAGAAGGGGCACAGACGATTTCGCCTTCTCTAGCAATTAGCCCTCTCACTGCTTCTCGTACTTCAGAGCTATCAGAAACCATTTCTGCAATAATATCCATAGCGCCTAGTAAGGCATCTTCTATTGTCAAAACTTCATCGGTTAAAAATGAAGAGGCAAAAACTTCAGGGGTTGGTTTGCTATTGTCTTGCGCTAATATATGAAGGGCTAAGGGTTCTAGACCCTTAGCTTTGGCAACAGAAGCCCTGGTTTTTTTCTTTTGTTTGAAAGGTCGATAGATATCCTCTACCTTGGATAAAGTCATAGCGTTTTCGATTTCAGCTTCCAATTCAGGTGTTAGTTTTTCTTGATCTGAAATTGATTTGAGAACTTCTTCTTTTCGTTTCTCCAAATTTCTCAGATACTCAAGCCTTTCAGAAAAATTTCTAAGAAGTTGGTCATCCATAGAACCTGTATGCTCTTTTCTGTAACGAGCAATAAATGGTATGGTGTTTCCGTCATCAATTAAAGTTATTACATTTTCTCCAAAGTTTGGGTTGATGTTTAATTCCTCACAAATTACTTGATTAATATTCATGTTGGTACATTCCTGCTTTCTGTTTGTGTGCTAGTTATGACTTATAAAATAAGAAAAGATAGAGCAAGCTAAAATAAAATAAACAAAGGCAAATTCTATATTCTCTTCATACAGCAGTATTTACTGCTTATTTAATTTTAAAGTGTAGGCTGGGTGCTGTCAAGAAATAAGGAATAGTTATTGAAAAAAAAGGGAGTTATAGTAATGCGGCTTATGATATAATTAAAAAAAGCATGTAAAGAAGGAAAGAAAAAAATGATTAAAAGAATAATTTGTGCATACTTCACAGGTACAGGAACCACTAAAAAAGTGGTAGAGACTATAGGTGATGAGGTTAAAAAAAACTTAGAAGAAAGAGAATGGTTTGAAAAGGAATGTTGCAAAGCTGAAGAAGCCCTAGAGAGCAGGAGACACATAGAAAAACTTTCTCTTGATTTTTCTCTTCCCAAAGATAGAGAAGAGCCTTTATCCTTTAACGAGAAAGATTTGGTTATATTTGGAATGCCTGTTGTTGCAGGGCGACTTCCTAACCTTATAATAAAAGAATTAACAATAGAATGTGGAAAGACTAAAGTGTTTCCTGTGGTTTTGTATGGGAACAGAGATTTTCAAGATGCTTTGGTAGAACTGAAAGATATTCTGTTGAAGGCGGATGGTGTTCCTATAGGTGGGGCCGCATTTATTGGAGAACATTCATTTTCTGAAATATTGGCCAAAGGAAGGCCAGATGAAAAAGACTTGCAAGTGGCAAGAGTGGTAGGGAAGAAAATATGTGATATAGTTTGTGGGGAAGAAGAGTTCTTTGATGATTGGGGTAAAGTAGGAAACGCATATCCATACTTCGGATACTATAAACCCAGAAAGCAGGATGGAAGTGAGATAGATATAAGGAAGGTGAAACCTGACACCGATGAAAGGTGTATATATTGTATGAAGTGTGTTGTGGAGTGTAGAATGAATGCCATAGCTAAAGATGATCCTAAAAATGTAAAAGGAATATGTATCAAATGTTGTTGTTGCGTAAAGGCTTGTCCTCAAAAGGCTAAAGAGTTTAGGGATGAAGACTTTATATATCACAAGAATGATTTAGAGAAAACTTACATAAAAAGACAAGAACCAATAGTCTTTATATGAAAATATATAACATATATGACATATATCCGTTAAATCTATTGACTTTTAACGGTTCCCAATATATTCTATAAAATAGAAAGCAACGCAAATCGGTGTTGCTATGTATCAAAAGGGGAAAAAAGAATATGTTTAATGACAAAACCATCGTCTGCAAAGAGTGCGGACAAGAATTCACTTTCACAGCGAACGAGCAAGAATTTTACGCTGAAAAAGGATTTGAGAATGAACCACAACGTTGCAAGTCGTGCAGAGATGCTCGAAAGCAAAACTCAAGAGGCCCTCGCCAAATGCATACTGCAGTTTGTGCTGAGTGTGGAGTAGAGTG
>CAYJJM010000084.1:0-6303 GCA_964370515.1 uncultured Oscillospiraceae bacterium
CTAAAGATTTTGTTTCAAATGTGTTTCCGCATGCGCAAGTTACTTTACATTCCTTATACTCAGGATGGATTCCTTCCTTCATGCTTTCACCTCTTTCATGTTGTTACTAAAACTAATTATTTCGTTATCCCTAACTAATTTATATTACCACTCTTTCATATCAAAATCAAGAGTTTTAATCTATTTGTTTTTTTGTTTTCTTTTTTTCTATTTGTTCTATTCTTTTGTTATCTCTTTATTTATTTGTTTATTTTGGTTGTGTTTGTTCTCTAAGTTTTCTTTTATGCCAATATAGTTGACACATATGTTATAATTTGCTTTTGCATTTTTTATAAACATCATTTGCTTTATAAGTTTGGATTTACGCCAATTTCATCAAACCACACATAAGGCTCTCCTTCTTTCCAAGTTTTGCTTGAAAACCGGTCTATATAGAACTTGAATTCTCCTGTTGATGAGTTAATTGAAAACTTAAAATCTATTTCATCAGAAGCTTTTGATTTACCTTTGCCTATATAAAAATACTTTCGCCCTGGTTTCCAGGCTCCCGTTGATGCTTCTTCAGTTCCTAGCAATATTTCCCCTATGGCCACAGCCAAATTATATTCAAACTGTTTAGATGGTGAATTTTCCGTATTTGCTGGAGTTTCCATATTATATGTGGTATCTACAAAAAATCCGCCTTGTTCATCTTCTGCTCCTGTTTCCCAAACCATATAAATAGTAGTATTAGGAGGAACACTGTTGCTTGGCAACATTACTTGAGCCGCTGCCGCCCTCATTAGATTAGAAGCAACAGAAAGGTCTCTTGTTTGATTGGCTCTTTCAATGTATCCCGTAATGCTCGGAAGCGAAATTGCAACAAGAATTGCGACTATGGCTATCACAACTATAACTTCCATAAGGGTAAACCCTTTTTCACTTTTAATTTTTTCTTTTTTACTCATAAATTTTTTCATCATTTCTTGAACATTCCCTACTCATTATTCCCATGTTATTATTTTATTGATTCTTAATCAATTAGTTGTTATTTATTTAATCCACACAATCCTTACATAATTTTAACATAAAATTATCTTTTTCTCAAATTTTTGTTTTAACTTTACCTAAGAAATATAACCCCTCAATCATAAATTAAAATACCTCAGTCTATAGATCTACCATTATTGTTGCTATGGTTGTAATACTTGCTATTTTATTTTACACAACATTCACTGGCTATTTTCCTATTTTCCATTTCAGTCATAGATAATATTACCTTTCCCCCTTTCCCCTCCTTTTTTATGCAATCATATATTCTACAATACATTAAGGGAGGTGAGATATTTTAATTTGTGATACACTAGGACACTGTCATATATGAACCAGAACATTCTAGATAAAAAATCAACCCCCTTGACAATAAAAAAACATTTTGCTATACTCAAAATTATACCGAACGGTCAGTACTTAAAATCAATGCTAACCATGACAGAAATCCGTATTGAAACTCGACACTGACCTCAATACAAAATGAGAAAGAATCATCATTAATTGACATTAGCAACCTAAGAAAGAGGATCAGCACAATTGGATCATTCGTCCGTGTCTATGATTTATGATACTAAATTAGAATTTGACATTTTAGAAGAGTAATAACATCAAAGAATATGTTGCGTGCCTAAACAATCAATTAAATAAGAACAAGTTATTATGGTTCACATTTATCTATCTCACAGATATTAAAAAGGAGTCAAACTATGCCAAAAAGAACAGCAGAAAAACTCATAAAATCAATGTATCATCTTATGGGAGAAGTAGGCTATGAAAAAGCATCGATTAACAAGATTTGCAGTAATGTATGCATTACAAAATCCTCATTCTATCATTTTTTTCAATCCAAAGAGCAAGTACTTTTAGAAATAGTAAAGGAAATATGCGAAGAAGACTATATCAAACTTTGGGCTGAGTTACTTGAAGTTGCAGATGCCAACAGATATAAAAGCAAAATGCTCAAAATAGCAGATGATATATTGTCCTCTTATGAGAACGATATTGAGTTTAGAAAAGTATATGCAGAAATCATTTTGCAAAGTGAAAGAATACCTGAAATTCTAAGCATCCTTAATAAGTCTGACCAAGAAAGAATGTCTACTTTAAATGCTGTTTTGGAACATGGTGCAAAAATAGGTGCTTTTTCAAATGATTTCAATGTGAAATTAAATTCTGAAATTATATATTCCATACTTCTAGGTCTTGACCATATCATTCTATATAGCATACCAATACGGTCAAAAGAAGTAATAAAAGAAGTTCTCGAAAGGATTTTTAAAAAATAAATGAATAAAAATGAATTAGATTATGGCACTATGCCAATCAAAAAACTTGTAATACGGCTTGCTGTGCCAAGCATTATCACTATGTTAGTTGGTACTATAAATATGGCAATTGATGGGATATTCATGGGGAATTTCATTGGAAGTGATGCTTTGGCCGCTGTAAATTTAGTAATGCCAGTAGCTATGATCGCTTTTTCCCTAATAGATATGGTAGGAATAGGCTCATCAGTTAGGATTGCTGTTTTACTTGGAGAAGATAATAAAGATGGAGCATCTCGCATGTTTACAGCAAGCAGCATTTTAATTTTGCTAATTGGCTTGGCTTTAACTATAGCTGCCCTACTTTTTGCAGAAAAACTTGTCTATACATTCATTGACGACAAGAATTTAGCAGGCCTAGCCTATGATTATGTAAAGGTTTTTATTTGGGGGCTGCCTCTTATTGCACCACTTTATGCCTTTGACAACTACTTGATAGTTTGTGGTAAGGTGAATAGAAGTATGTGGGTAAATATTTTTGTATCTATAATCAATATTATATTAAACACAATTTTTATAGGGATTTTGGGACTTGGGATTTCCTATGCTGCACTAGCAAGTGTTATCGGCATGGGAATAGGCTCCACTATATTTATTTGTTCATTCGCAAGAGGAAAGTTGCCACTTAAATTTGTAAAGCCTAAAGTTTCTCTAAAGGACATGGGAATGGCTCTCTATAATGGAAGTTCTGAATTTTTTAGCAACATATCAAGTGCTGTTATGGCAATTGTAATAAACGCAATCATGCTTTATTTTGCAGGGGCAAACGGCGTTGCAGCTATGTCTGTTATAACATATATTGAAATGCTTTTGTTACCAGTTTTAGCAGGAATAGTGTTTTCTGCACAGCCTCTTATAAGCTATAATTACGGTGCAAAGAACTATTCTCGCATAAAAGAATTATTTTCTTTTGTGAGTATACTTTCAGCAATAATCTCTATATTTGCCATGACTGCTATGCTTATTTTTCCAGATTTCTTGGTTTCTCTATTTTCAAATGAGGGAGATGTTGAAATGAGAAAAATCGCTCATACGGGGCTACTTTTGTATGCACCCACATATCTAGTTGCTTGGTTTTCTCTAGTTGTAAGCATATTCTTAACTGCCTTTGAAAAACCAAAGGAATCGGTTGTTTTAACCTTACTTGACAGCATAATATTTCCTCTAACACTATTTGGGGTATTAGGAATGACAATTGGAATGAATGGAATATTCTTAGGGCAAAGCGTCGCTGCATTTGCAACTTTCTTTGTTGCAGTTTTGATGTTCAGAAAACAATACTCAATTATTAAAAATAAAATTCAGAGGTAATTATGTTGAAAAATAAAGAAGTGCAGAATGGCATTGTATGCTATCCATCTAGTTTTTTAAGAAAATATAAAAAGGCACTCCAAAAACTACATGGCAATATTTACTTTGCGGGGGATTATAGTCATACTCCCGCCTTAGACGGTGTGCCTTGGTTAGGAGGATGTGCAACCAATGCGATTATTAAAAAATGAGGTGTTTACTATGGAAAATTTAACCTATAAACCCATAACAAAAAATCTGATAAAAATAGAACCACGCATAAACGAAGTTTATCTTTCTTCTTTTCCGGAAAGAGATAGGGTTCCATGGTCTTTTCTTTTAAAGAAAAGTAGTAATAAGAATATGGATTTTTTAGCTTTTTATGACGAGGGAAAATTCGTAGGTTTTACATATTTAATTTCGACCACTACCAAGCTATATATTTTGTATCTTGCAATTGATGACAAAGTTCGCTCTAAAGGTTATGGGAGCCGAATTTTAAATATCATAAAACAGTTGAATGATAGAACTATATTTTTGTCAATTGAGGAAGTTGCTGAAAAACACAAGGATTACTCTACAAGAAAAAAGAGGCTAGAGTTTTATCAAAAAAATGGATTTGCAAAAAATGATTATTCATTAAAGGAAATGGGTCAAATATTTGAAACCCTCTCATTTAATGGGGGTATAGTTAGGGAAGACCTTATAGATGCTTTTGCAATACTTATAAAACCAATGCCAAAATTTGTGCTCAAATGGGTTATAAAATAACATTGTATTATTTATCAAGCGGGGTAAGCTATTTTCTATGTGATTTGAAGTTAAAGTAATTATCTCTTAGAGTAAGTCATAACTATAGTTCCATCTGTTACAGTGTACCTATCCAGGTGTAATGGTATTTGAGGGTTATTTTCCAAAAATAATTTTCTACCACTGCCTAAAATAGTGGGAATTATAGCGACATCATATTGATCGATGGCATTTGCCTTGATAAAAGGATCAATGGTCTTACCACCACCGAAAAGGAAAACATTTTTACCCTTTTCTTTTTCTTTTTGCAAAAGGCTCACAATATCGTCTTTAACAAAACGAAGATTATCTCTATTTGTTTCCTCTTGCGTAGTGGCAATATATACAATTTTTGACGGATAATCCTTTGCGAATCCTTGGCGGTAACAATCACCACCCATTACAACAATGTCAATACCTTCTAAAAATTTTGGAAAGTCGTGGGTTTCTTTTGTGTTAAGGGTGTTATCACCATCGCCTACAATCCAATCAAAACTACCGTCATCACTTGCAATATAACCATCAAGACTTACAGCCAAACTTAAAATAATTTTTCCGCTCATAATATCAATCTCCTTTAAATTAAATGCCTTCTGTTATGCCTGTTTATTTCCATGCTATTTTTCCCTTTTCTTAATTTTACATATGTGAATATTTTATGTGACTTTTGCCTGTCTGTCAAGGAACTATCTGTGTGTTTCCACCTTGTCCTAAGTGGCGATTATGCTACCCAAAATGCTATATGGGAGACACAGGACTTTTGGACAGTCTAGCATTTATGAATTCGCCTTATATAGCAAACGAACTTTATAAAACAGTATTCTTGGACAAACTAAATATAAACGAGGGAAGGCTTACAGAACTGGACCAATTCAGAAAAAAATTCTCAAAAGGCATAGGTGCAAGCTATATTCTCTATACAAAATCCACTTGCCTTTTTATATGGCAATATTTTTGTAAAAAATTAAGGCATTGTAAAGTGTACCCGTTTCGACACTTAAGAAGAGATAGCATCTCACTTTCCTTTGCAAACAAACAGTTACAGGATTTTTGCAGTTACAAAAAAAATACTGTATGTGAGCACTAGAACTTTCGCAAAGGTCTATATCCTGTGTTATAATTGAATAAGAATATGGCATCAGACAGCACTAAGGGAGAGCTAATGAAAATTTTTATAGGTCCAATTCTCAAAAAAGACCAAAAAAAATATGTTAATGCCTTGAGAAAGGCCTTATCCAAAAAATTTTAAAGATAAAAGAAAAGTAGAGTAAATAATAATTAAAGCAATAACCCGATAATAAGAAATTCATTGTATGATGAGAACCCATATGAATATCAGACAAGAAGAAGCCAAAGACTATAAGATAGTACAAAACTTAGTAAAGGCAGCTTTTTAAACAGCGGAACACACAGATGGTAATGAGCATGAACTAGTTGGAAAACTCAGAAACAGCGAAGGCTTTATCAAAGAATTGTCCTTAGTAGCTGAGGAAAGCGGAGAACTAATTGACCATATAATTTTTACCAAGGCTAGAATTGGAGAAGTTTCAGGTCTTGCCCTTGCTCCTCTTTCAGCTTCTCCAAAGGCTCAAAAAAAGGTGTTTTTATGACACTTCACTTGTTAAATACAATTCTACCAAAGATACCTTGAATTCAAAAGAGTATTTTTTCTTTTTTCTTGAACGTATTAATCCCTTATTACCAAATTCTTTATATGATGCCACCCATTTCTTTAAATCTTTTGATGATCCTATTCCATACTTATCTGATAAGTATTTGTATCCTCCGGCATTGGATAAATATTCTTGCACCACTTTTAATTTAAATTCATAACTATATTTTGCCATAAAAATACCGACCTCCTAAT
>CAYJJM010000085.1:0-2942 GCA_964370515.1 uncultured Oscillospiraceae bacterium
AGGTCTGATTGCATAGGCTGTAAAAAATAAAAAAATAGAAACAAAAACAATAAGTAGAGTTCGTCTCCCCTCGCCTAGAGTTTTACGATTTGACTTTCTTACTCCATTTCTCATTACTACCTCCTTGAAAGATTAAAGGGTGAAAAATTAGCATAAACTTAAAGGATTAAAGGGTAAAAATTAGCACAAACTTGAAGGATTAAAGGGAAAAAATTGAAAGTAAAACCCGAATATTAATAAATAATCTTGTTTTCCCCTTGATTTACTGAGTAAAATCCTATTTAATTAAAGTATAACATAGTGGGAGGTAAAATGGTAAAAATTATAATAAGTGGTTGTTTACTGGGTGAAAAGTGCAGGTATAATGGAGAAAAGGCAAAACCAGAAGTTTTAGAACAAATGCAAGCTATAATTTTGAAAATCTCGAAAGAGTATGAGATGGTTTCTGCATGCCCAGAAGTTATGGGAGGCCTGCCTATTCCCAGAGTACCAGCTGAAATAAACGGCGAAAAGGTTATAAATGAAAAAGGTGAAGATGTAACTAAAGAGTATATAACTGGAGCAGCGAAAGTAGTGAAAATCGCGAAAGAAGAAAAAGTAGTCATGGCAATTTTAAAAGATGGAAGTCCTAGTTGTGGTAGTACAGAAATTTATGATGGTAGTTTTGCAAAAAGAAAAATAAAGGGCGAAGGCATAACCACCAAAGAACTTAGAAAAAATGGAATCAAGGTTTTTTCTGAGAATGCTGAAAAGGAAATTTTGAATATGCTAAGCATGTTAGAAAATGAAAAATAGGAGAAATTTAATGAAAGAGCTGAAAGAAAAAATCTTAAATGAGGGAGAAGGTATAGGAGATAGTATTGTAAAGGTAGATGGATTTTTGAATCACCAGTTAGATGTAAATCTTATAGAAAAAATAGGTGAAGAATTTGCCAGGTTAACCGATGGGAAAAAAATTGACAAAGTTCTGACTGTAGAAGCTAGCGGAATTGCAATTGCCTGTTTTGCCGCAAGAGCTTTGGGGAAAATTCCTGCAATTTTTGCTAAAAAAGCAAAGCCTAGTACTTTAAATGAAGGGTTTTACACTGCCAAAGCGAAATCTTTTACCAAAGGAACAGAATCAAATTTAATTTTAGCAAAGAAATTTCTTGAAAAAGGTGAAAATATAATAATAATTGATGATTTTTTGGCTCATGGAGAAGCTGGAGCGGCCTTGTTGCAAATAGCAAAAGAGGCTGAAGCAAATGTTGTTTTTTTTGGAGCAGTGATAGAAAAGAATTTTCAAAAAGGTAGAGAAAAACTAGAAAAATTTCAAGTTCCCATATACAGCTTAGTTGAAATATTGGAAATAAAAGATGGGACGATAATTTTGAAATAGCAGTAATTAAGTTTAATGGAAGAAACTTTGCAAAAGAATATATTATTTGAATTTTTAAAAACAGAAAAAACGAATTTAAAAAATAAATAAAGATAAAATAGTTCGGAAATAACCGAACTATTTTAAAATTTTTGAAGAAATTTTTAGAGTTTTTTTAAAAAAAATAGCAGTTTTGCAGAAAAGGGTTGTATAATAAGTTGATGATATTTTCTTGTTGTACATAGCCGTACAATGTGTTAGATGGAGGGAAAAATGAAAAAAATAATTACTTTAGGTTTAGTTCTTTTGATGACCTTGAGCATGACAGGAATTTTAGCTGGCTGCAGCGGTGGCTCTGGCGACAAGGTAAAAGTGGGCTTTATTTTTATTGGTTCTGTTGAAGATGGTGGCTTCACGCAAGCACATTATACAGGTGTTCAGCAACTTGAGGAAGAAATGGGAGAACAAGTTGAGGTTCTTATAAAAGAAGAAGTTGCAGACGATGATGGTCAAGCAATAAATACTGCTATTCAACAATTGCTAGATGAAGGTTGCGAAATAATATTTGGAACAAGCTTTGGATACATGGATTACCTAGAAACATTTGCGACAGAATATCCAGATAAACATTTCTTACATTTTTCTGGTTTCAAAGCAAATGACACAAACTTTGATAATTATTTTGGAGCTATGGAAGAAGCTAGATATCTTTCGGGAATGATAGCAGGAAGCATGACAGAAACAAACAAACTAGGTTATGTTGCAGCATTTCCTTTGCCAGAAGTAGTGATAGGAATTAACGCATTTACATTAGGAGCACAATCTGTTAACCCTGATGTAGAAGTGCAAGTAATCTATATAAACAAATGGTATGACCCAACTAAAGAAAAGCAAGCAGCAGAAGAACTTATAAATGCTGATTGTGATGTTATCACGCAACATGCAGACACTACTGGTCCACAAGTTGCAGCTGAAGAAAATGGAGTTTATGCAATAGGATATAACTATGACAACAAAGGCTCAGCAGCTCCTGGAGCATACTTAACAGCAGCAATCTGGAACCATGGACAATACTATACAAAAACAGTACAAGAAATTTTAGATGGAACATTTGTACCAAATAGCTACTATGGAACAATGGAAGAAGGATACATAGGCCTTGGCGAAATGACTAACTTGGTTCCTCAAGATGTCCAAGACTTAGTAAATGCAAAAGCTGAAGAAATGAAAGCAGGAACATTTGCTCCATATTCAGGCGAAATAATCTTCTCTGATGGAACAGTTTTCTGTAAAGAAGGACAAACTCTTACTAGAGAAGAAATATGGAAAATGCCAGAAGGAGCTCTAGTTAAAGGTGCAACAAGCAAATAAGTAAACAAAAAAACAATAATGTGACGAAGATTAATATATCCATTAGGAGGGGTTGTAGTGAAAAATATTTCAATAGAAATGAAAGAAATCTGCAAATCCTTTGGAGAACTTAAGGCAAACCATAATATAAATATAAAAGTGGAAAGTGGAGAAGTGCATGCTATTTTGGGAGAAAATGGTGCAGGAAAATCTACGTTGATGAACATGCTGTCAG
>CAYJJM010000085.1:2952-6110 GCA_964370515.1 uncultured Oscillospiraceae bacterium
ATTTATGTCAATGGAGAGGAAGTTAAGTTTAACCGTCCAAAGGATTCAATAAAATTAGGAATAGGAATGATACATCAGCATTTCAAACTTGTTGATGTTCTTTCTGCTAAAGATAATATTTTAATGGGCAGGGTAAAGGGCGAAAAAAAAGGAAAGGAAATGGAAAAGGAAATTAAAGAAATTTCCGAAAGATATGGATTAGATATCAATGTAAAGAAAAAAGTATATGAAATGTCCGTAGGTGAGAAGCAAACTTTGGAAATAGTAAAAGTTCTTCATAGGGGAGCTAGAATTCTTATTTTAGATGAGCCTACTGCTGTTCTTACCCCTCAAGAAATAAAGAAATTATTTAAAATAATAAAAGCCATGAGAGATGATGGTTGTGTAATACTTATAATAACTCACAAATTAAATGAAGTTATGGAAATAAGTGATAAGATAACAGTTTTGAGAAAAGGAGAGTCCGTTGCGACTATTGATACGGACAAAGCCCAAATTTCAGATCTCATAGAACACATGGTAGGGGCCAAAAGAGATCTTTCAATAAAAAGAGAAAAAGTTAAGGCTACCAAAGATGTAATGGTAATTGACGACTTAACTGTTGTAGACAGTGAAGGCAAAGAGGCCTTGAAAAACTTAACCGTTGAATTGAAGTCTGGTGAAATAGTAGGCGTTGCAGGTGTTGCAAACAGTGGGCAAAAAGAGCTGTGCGAAACTATCGCAGGACTTATGCCAGCACATAAGGGAAGAATATTTTTTGAAGGAGAAAATATACTAGGGAAAAGCCCTAGAGATATAATAAAGTTAGGAATTAGAATGGGATTCATTCCAGAAGATAGATTAGGAATGGGACTGATTGGAAGTATGGATATCGTTCATAATTTAATTCTCAAAGACTATCAAAGTCAAAAGGGCATATTTTTGCAAAGAGATGAATGCAAGGAAAAGGCAGATCATATAGTAGATTACCTGGAAATAAAAACACCAAATATATACACTCCTGTGAAACAGCTTTCAGGTGGGAATATACAAAAAGTTTTATTAGGCAGGGAAATAGACTCAAATCCCAAAGTACTTATAACAGCATATCCAGTAAGAGGACTAGATGTAGGGGCCTCTTACAAAATATATGAGCTTCTTAATGAGCAAAAGAAAAAAGGAGTTGCAGTTTTGTTTGTAGGAGAGGACTTAGATGTACTAATGGATCTTTGTGACAAAGTTATGGTTCTTTGTGATGGGGAAGTTACAGGCATAGTAGATCCAACTAAAGCTTCCAAAGAAGACATAGGGCTTCTAATGGCAGGAGGAAAGTTAGGGGGTAAGGATGCTTAGAATAGTAAAAAAAGATGGATTAGAAAAGAAAAAAAGGATACAAATACAAATTGTAGCCATATTAGTATCCATAATATTTACGGGAATATTTGTTTTGGCAATGGGGTATAATCCAATAGAATTTTTTTATAAACTTATATATGGAGCAATAGGCGAAGGAAGCAAAATTCTTCAAACTGTCGAAAGAACTATTCCATTGCTTATAACTTCAATGGGAATATTAGTTGCATTTAAAATGAAATTCTGGAATATTGGGGGAGAAGGACAAATAATGATGGGAGCCTTGGGTGCGACCTTTGTTGGATTAAATGTTGGACCAGAAGTTCCTACAGCTATTGTGCTTTTATTAATGATGGTGGCAGGAATAATTGGTGGAGGAATCTGGGCTCTTATTCCAGCTTTTTTCAAAGTGAAATTCGGAACCAATGAAACCATATTTACTCTAATGCTTAACTATATAGCAATAAACTTTGTTACCTATCTTCAATATGGGCCATGGAAAGACCCAGAAGGCAACGGATTTCCTGTAATAGCGAAATTTGAAGAAAATGGAATCATGCCAGAAATTTTTGGAATTCATGGTGGATTTATATTAGCTATAATTGCCACAATATTTGTTCATGTTTTTATAAATAGCACAAAGAAAGGTTATGAAATAACAGTTGTAGGAGAAAGTATAGAAACTGCCAGATATGCAGGAATAAACATAAAGTGGGTTACCTTACTTGCTATGCTTGTGTCAGGTGGACTTTGCGGATTGGCAGGAATGATTCAGGCATCAGCCATAGAAAACTCTCTTTCTGCTGGACTTTCTGCTGGCATTGGGTTTACTGCCATAATCACAACATGGATAGGAAAGCTAAAACCCCACTTGGTTGCTATAGTATGTGCTCTTTTTGCAATGCTAACTCAGGGAGGATCATATGTAGAAATTTCTATGGCCATTCCAGCGGCAGTAGCAGGAATGATACAGGGACTAATACTGTTCTTTGTTTTAGGAGGAGAATTCTTTATAAACTATAAAGTGATTGTAGATAAAACTTCAAAAAAAAATAAGTTAGATAACCATGTTAAAGGAGGTGGCGCATAATGGAAACATTTATAAGTGCAGCAGTAGTTGCAGCCATACCTATTTTATACGCTACTTTGGGTGAGATACTTTCTGAAAAAGTAGGAAACCTAAACCTAGGCGTTGAAGGTATGATGCTAATTGGAGCGGTAACTGGTTTTTCGGCTGCTATGGCGTTTGGAAGCCCAACACTTTCTATGATTGTGGCTTTTGTGGCAGGAGTGGCAGCAGCCTCTATCTTTGCCCTTTTAACAGTTACTCTTAGGGTAAACCAAGTAGTAACAGGTCTTACCCTTACTATTTTTGGAACAGGGTTTGCAGGATTAATGGGGAAAGGTGTTATTGGGCAGGCGCTTCCAGCTGATTTCAAAATAGCATTTGAACCTATAGCAATACCTTTAATCTCAGATATTCCAATGATTGGAGCATTTTTTGAACAAGATATTATGGTGTACTTGGCATATATTTTGGTTATAGCGATGTCAATATACTACAAGAAAACTCAAATTGGACTTAATACCAAAGCGGTGGGAGAAAACCCTGGGGCAGCAGATGCATCAGGTATAAATGTCACCTTATACAAATATGTAAACATCCTTGTAGGAGGAGGCCTTTGTGGTTTGGGAGGTGCTTATATGGCAATAGTCTATATAGGAATCTGGCAAGATAATATTGTTGCAGGAAGAGGTTGGATAGCAGTGGCGCTAGTAATATTTGCATCTTGGAAACCAGTAAAAGCATTTATAGGAGCACTATT
>CAYJJM010000086.1:0-1894 GCA_964370515.1 uncultured Oscillospiraceae bacterium
TCCTACTGCTCTTAGGTCTAACTCATTAAAAACATTATCTATTAGACCTTCATAGCCTCCTACTATCCCAAACATTTCAAATCCATAAAAGTTTCCAGCTCTAACTAAAGCCCGTATAGCAGCATTCATGCCAGGAGAATCTCCTCCACTAGTTAGTATTCCTATTTTCTTCATTACTGTACCACCTCTTCTATTTTTACATTTTTTTCTCCCAAAAGTTTTACAACTTGTTCTTTGAACTCTTCTGTAGGCTCAACATAAAGCTCCTTGCTAGTTTTCATGCTTTTCCCTTCGGGCAAATATAAAATAACTTCATTATTCCCTTTATGTTTCTTTAAAATTTCCTTAAGCATTTCTAATTTTCCATCTTCTTCAAGCTTTAGTTTTATAATAGTTCCACTTAAGGATACAGTTTCTTTTGCCTCTGATAAATTTTCAATTTCATTAGCATAAACCTTTGTATTCTCATCTTCTTTTACAGATAAAGTCCCCAAAATTAAAACTTTTTCTTCTTTTTTTATTATATTTTGATAAAGTTCATACTTCTTTGCAAAAACAATAACTTCCATATTACCCGTTAAATCTTCTACTTCCAAAAAAGCCATAACTGTATTATTTTTAGTAATTTTTGTTTTTACATTAGTAATAATACCTGCTATCTTTACCTTTTCCCCATCTTTATCGTTTCCTCGGCCCTCTCTACTTTCCTGTTCAATCTCCTTTATTGTTTCAGCCGAAGTTGTGGCTAGATTTTTTATCTTATCTCTATACTTTTCCAAAGGGTGTGTGGTTATATATATTCCTGTAACTTCTTTTTCCATTTTACTTATAATTTCATCGGAAAAAGGAGCCATATTTAAAAGTTCCATATCCTCAGAAAATCCTTGCATTTCTCCCTTGGTTGCTTCGAACAAAGAAATTTGCCCTGCTATATTATTTTTAGCAGTATTTTGAGCCGATTCAAGTAACCTTTCGTAATTAGCCATAGAAGAGGCCCTGTTTGGATTTATTTTATCTAATGCGCCTGCTTTAATGAGACTTTCAACAGTTTTTTTATTTACCTTTTGACTATCTATTCCATTTATAAATTGAAACAGGTTTTGTGATTTTCCATTTTTTTCTCTGCTCTCAATTAAAGAATTTACAGCATTCTCTCCTACTCCTTTAATCCCTATTAACCCGAAACTTATTTTTCCATCTTTAACATCAAAGTTTAGCTGACTTTCGTTTACATCAGGTGGTAATATTTCTAGCCCCATTTCTTTTGCATTTCTTATATATCCTGCTAATTTTTCTGATTCTCCCACTACACTGGTAAGCAAAGCTGGCATATATTCCAATGGATAATATTTCTTTAAAAATGCTGTTTGATAGGCAATTATTCCATAGGCAGCAGAATGGGATCTATTAAAGGCATATTCGGCAAAGTTTAACATGCTGTTAAATATTTCTCCTGCAACTTCTTCAGGAATTCCTCTTTTGATACAACCATCAATATTTTCTTCTTCATTTCCAAAGATAAAGTTTTTTTCCTCTTGAAGCATTTCATCCATCTTTTTTTTGCTCATAGCCCTACGCACAAGGTCTGCTTTCCCATAGGAGTAACCTGCTAACTCTCTTACAATTTGGAGAACTTGTTCTTGATAAACTATGCATCCATATGTTACAGAAAGTATTTCTTCTAGTTTTTTATGAGCATACTTTATTTTTTTCGGATTTTTTTTATTTTCAATATATGTGGGTATAAATTTCATAGGTCCTGGTCTAAATAGGGCAATTCCTGCAATTATATCCTCTAATGAGTCTGGTTTTAAATTTTTCATAAACTCAGTCATACCCAAGCCTTCTAATTGAAAGATTCCTGCAGTATTTCCTGCTCCTATAATTTCAAAAA
>CAYJJM010000086.1:1904-6016 GCA_964370515.1 uncultured Oscillospiraceae bacterium
TAAGGTTTCTAAGGCCTAGAAAATCCACCTTTAAAAGCCCTAATTTTTCTAGGGTTTCCATAGTGAATTGAGTTTCAACCCCCTTTTCTCCCATACATAATGGTGCATATGTATCTAAGCTTTCTTTTGCAATTACTATTCCTGCTGCGTGAGTAGAACTGTGTCTTGCCATCCCTTCTACTTCTTTAGCAAAATCTAAAATTTTTCTTGTGTTTTCATTGGTTTCATACTGAGAATTAAGTTCTGGGTTCATAAGCAATGCTTTTTCTATTGTTATACCTATGTCGTTTGGAATTGCTTTTGCAATTATATCTACTTCTCCATAAGGAACACCCAAGGCTCTGCCTACATCTCTAACTGCTGCTTTTGCTTTCATAGTCCCAAAGGTTATAATTTGTGCAACCTTTTCTTCACCATATTTTTTTGTAACATAATCAATTACTTCTTGTCTTCTTTCGGGACAGAAATCTATATCTATATCAGGCATAGTAATTCTTTCAGGATTTAAAAATCTTTCAAAAATCAGATTGTATTTTATAGGATCAACATCTGTGATTTTCAAAAGAAATGCAACAATACTTCCTCCTGCTGAACCTCTTCCTGGGCCAACAGTTATATCATTTGTTTTTGCATAGTTTATAAAATCCCAAACTACCAAGAAATACTCTACATATCCCATTTCTTCAATTGTTGTTAGTTCATATTCCACTCTTTTTTTTATGATTTCTTTTTCTTCTGGTGATTTTTCTTCAGAAGAATATCTTGTTTCAAGTCCTTCGTAACAAAGTTTTCTTAAGTATTCTTTGTTGCTAATTCCTAACGGATTTTTAAAGTCAGGCAAATTAAATTTTCCAAATTCAATTTCAACATTGCACATATCAGCAATTGTTTGAGTGTTTTCACAGGCTTCTTGAATATTAGGGAATGTTTTTTTCATTTCTTCTTCTGATTTTAAGTAAAATTCACTGGATGGGAAACTCATTCTTTTTTCTTCATTTACTGTAGTTCCTGTTTGAATACATAGCAGAACATCATGCACTTCCGCATCTTCTTTTTTTACATAATGTACATCATTGGTTGCAACTAGTTTTATATCCAATTCTTTGCTAAGCCTAATAAGTTCTGGATTGATTTCATATTGTTCTTCCATGCCATGGTCTTGAATTTCAATAAAGAAATTATCTTTCCCAAATATTTCTATCATATCCAAAGCTTCATTCTTTGCCCCTTGATAGTCACCCTTTAAAAGTTTGGATGGGATTCCACCAGCAAGACAAGCAGAGAGGGCAATTATTCCCTCTCTATATTTTCTCAAAAGTTCTTTATCTACTCTAGTTTTATAGTAAAACCCTTCGATATAGCCTTTAGAAACTATCTTCATTAAATTCTTATAGCCTCGGTTATTTTTTGCAAGCAATACTAAATGCCCTGGACTTTTGTCCAAAGCAGGGTCCTTTCTGTTCATATCGGTTGATGCAGTGTAAACCTCACAACCTAAAATAGGTTTTATTCCGTATTTTTTGCACATCTTATAGAAGTCAATTACCCCAAACATGTTTCCATGATCTGTAATTGCAATAGAGTTCATGTTTAAATCTTTTGCAGATGAAACTAGGTTTTCTATTCTTGCAGCCCCATCTAGCAAACTATATTCTGTATGCACATGTAAGTGAACAAATCCCAATGTACCCTCCTATTTTTTCCTTGCCAACTCTGATATTTCATCAAATTTATCTATAATATAAGCATAGCTTTCTCTTTTGTGAGGGAGTAAGCATTTGCTACAATCTTTCGTTCCGTCTTCTAAGAAATTCGGTGTTCCTCCACAGTTTTCACCCAAAGCATATAGGGGACAAAAACAAAACAGACAATTAAAATCCTCTGTCCATTTCACATCATGACAAGGAAACCATTCGCATTTTTTATGAGAAAAAAATTTGAATTTTTCTTCTTTTAGATCTATATTTTTTTCTTTTTTCATCTTTTATTCTATCCTCTTAATCATTTTTTTTCTTTCTTTCACTATATATTGCAAAAGCCCAATAGGCTACTGTTAAAAGCACAAACATAAATATATAAGTGCTTGCTGCTGTAATTCCCAAAATTACCCTTGTTACAAACACCCCTCCTGCTAAAAATATCCAGTATGAAATCATTTTCCCCAAAAGACTTTTTCCCATTTTATAATTCCTCCTCATTTTATAATTTTTTCGAAATCTATTTTAAATATTATTATTTATGATTCATTAATCTTCCAATTAATTGTCTTCCCATTTTTTTCAAGAAATTTTTTAGTTTTTGAAAAATATTTTCCTCCAAAGAACCCACTATGAGCAGAAAGCGGACTAGGGTGGGTTCCCTTAATTATAAGGTGCTTCTTATTTTTAATCAATGTTTCTTTTTGTTTTGCATTGTTTCCCCACAAAATAAATACTATAGGGTCTTCCCTTTCATCAAGTATTTCAATTACTCTATCCGTTAGAATTTCCCAGCCTTTATCTCTGTGGGAATTAGGTTCTCCTTCTCTAACAGTTAGGCAAGTATTAAGCAGGAATATCCCTTCTCTTGCCCATGGCTCTAAACACCCATTTGGTGGCATTTCATAACCTAAGTCATCTTTAAGTTCTTTGAAGATATTGATCAAAGACGGCGGCGATTTGACCCCTGGTCTAACAGAAAAGCTTAAACCATGTGCCTGACCTTCCCCATGATATGGATCCTGCCCCAAAATTACCACCTTTACTTCCTCATAAGGGGTAAATTTAAAAGCATTATATATATCGTGCATATTCGGATATATTTTTTGTTTTTCATATTCTTCAATCAAAAATTTTCTAAGATTTAAGTAATATTCCTTTTTGAACTCTTCTTTTAATATTGAATCCCAACTATTATCAAATTTTATTATAGTTTTTTCCCAGCATATTAAATTGCTCATCTTATGAACAAAAGATATGCCTTTCCTTTCTCCCTACATTTTATCACATAAGGTGTATTATAGTGTATTATCTTCCAATCTTTCTTGCTAATATAATTCTCACAGTTAGCTTTATACTATAATATATATTTTATCATTTATTTTAAAAGTAAACAATTACAATATAATTATTTAAAGCTTTTCTTCTTGCCCTCTCAAGGTTGAAATTTGCTTTGTCTATTCACCTTTTCTTCTTGTTAATGAAACCCTTTCTTCTTGCCAATAGTAAAATAAGGGGGTTTTTATAAGGTTTTAAAATTAAAAAATCAAATAATAATCTTACAAATGCCTTGATTTAATAATCTTAATTTCATTTATTTTTATATTTTCAATTAGTTTTATATTATTCTTTTATTGTGTATAGTATAATAAGATAAAGAGAGGTGACATATGGAAAAAAATATTAAAAACTTATCAAAACTCTTAACTGAGTATTCAGTTTCCCTAAAGGAAGGGGAAAAAGTTCTTATAAGCTACGAAGGAAACGAAACAAAAGATTTAGTTAGGCAATTAATTAAAGATACTTATGCTCTTAAGGCTATTCCTTTTGTGGAAATCCGGGATTCCCAAATTACAAGAGAAATACTTTTAAATTGTAACGAAGAACAAGTTTCTTTGATGAATAGTTGGCAATTAAATCAAATGGGCAATTTGGATGCTTATATTGCCATAAGAGGAGGTGCAAACTCCTCTGAGTTAGCAGATGTATCTCCTGAGAATCTTAACATTTACTCCAAAGGATTGCGTCCTGTTCTTGATTACAGAGTAAATCAGACAAAGTGGGTAGTCCTAAGGTATCCATCCCCTTCTATGGCTCAAATGGCTGGCACCAGTCAAGAGGCCTTTTCAAAGTTCTACTTTGATGTTTGCACATTAGATTATAAAAAAATGAGCAAGGCTATGGATTCACTCGTTGATTTGATGAATAGAACTGATAAGGTTAGGATTACGGGTCCTGGAACAGACCTGACTTTTTCTATAAAAGATATTCCTAGCATGAAATGTGATGGGGAGCGAAACATTCCAGATGGTGAAGTATATACTGCTCCTGTAAGAGATTCAATGAATGGTATAATTTCCTATAACACCCCGTCTGAAGAGCAAGGTTTTACATTTGAAAATATTGTGTTTGAAA
>CAYJJM010000087.1:0-1237 GCA_964370515.1 uncultured Oscillospiraceae bacterium
TAACTTCATTGATAAATCATTATTATCTTTTTAAATATTTATCTTCCTATAAATGCGTCGTAGGCAAAATATCTCATAACTCTGCACAAAAGGGCTTAACAGGAATATTTTTAACCTAAATTAGTCCTTTTCGAGTTAGGTTTATTCTTCCTTGCTTATCAATTTCAGTTACTTTAACCGTAACCTTATCGCCTTCTGTCATAACATCCGAAACCTTTTCAACTCTTTCGTTTGACATTTTAGATATGTGTAACAAGCCTTCTTTTCCTGGAAGAATTTCTATAAACGCACCAAAGTCCATAAGTCTTTTTACAACACCGTCATATATTTCTCCTGCTTCAACATCTTTTGTGTACATTTCTATCATAGATATTGCTTTGGCTGCACTATCAGAGTTTATGGCTGCAATATATATTTGCCCATCATCATTAATATCAATTTGTGCATCTGTTTCTGCAATAATTTTGTTAATAGTATCTCCACCTTTACCAATAACTGCTCCAATTTTATCCGGATCAATTTTGATAGATGTAATCTTTGGTGCCCATGGTGACATTTCAGGTCTTGGTTCAGCTAGTTCCGCTACCATCTCTGCCATTATGTGCATTCTACCTTCTTTTGCTTGAGCTAAAGCATCTTCTAACACTTGTCTTGATAGTCCATGTACTTTAATATCCATTTGAATTGCAGTAATTCCATCAGGTGTTCCTGCTACTTTAAAGTCCATATCTCCCAAGAAGTCTTCCATTCCTTGAATATCTGAAAGTATTGCCATTTTGCTACTTCCATCTTCTTCAACTCTTTCAATAAGTCCCATGGCAATTCCTGCAACAGGTGCTTTGATAGGTACTCCAGCATCCATAAGAGCTAGGCAACTTCCACAAGTTGAAGCCATTGAGGTTGAACCATTAGAAGATAATATTTCCGATACGACTCTTATTGCATAAGGGAAATCTTCTTCTGAAGGAAGTACTGGAAGTATGGCACGCTCTGCCAAGGCTCCATGTCCTATTTCTCTTCTACCTGGACTTCTCATAGGTCTTGCTTCCCCTACTGAATATGGCGGGAAGTTATAGTGATGCATATATCTTTTTTCTACATCTTCAGATACACCATCGATTTTTTGTGCATCTCGCAAAGAAGCCAGGGTACAAACTGATAAAGCTTGTGTTTGTCCTCTTTTGAATAGCCCTGTTCCTTGAGTTCTAGTAAGAACTCCTGTATCAACCCAAATAGG
>CAYJJM010000087.1:1247-5526 GCA_964370515.1 uncultured Oscillospiraceae bacterium
ATTTCTTCAAAATGTTCTTTTGTTTCAACTTCCACGGCATCCATATTTTCAAGTCTTTCCATTTTGTCAAAAGTCTTAATTGCATTCTTCATCTTGTCTACAGCATAAGTTCTAACTTCAGCGTCAATATCTTCTGGAGCCTTATAAACTTCAACTTCTTTCTTTTGTTTCCCTACTTCTGCAACAACTTCTTCAATAAAAGTTATTATATTTTTAATTTCTTCATGGGCAAACATTATTGCATCTAGCATAACTTCTTCTGATATTTCATTTGCCCCAGCTTCCACCATCATAATTGCATCTTTTGTACCAGAAACCACTAGATGCAAATCACTTGCTTCTCTTTGCTCCAAAGTTGGATTTACAACAAATTCTCCATCTATCATTCCTACAAGAACTGAACCAGTTGGTCCATCCCAAGGAATATCCGAAATAGAAAGTGCCACAGAGGTTCCAACCATTCCAACGATTTCAGGTGCACAATCTAGATCCACAGACATTGCTGTTGCTACTATTTGCACATCATTATAAAATCCTTTAGGAAAAAGTGGCCTAATTGGTCTATCTATAAGTCTTGAAGTTAAAATAGCTTTTTCGCTTGGTCTTCCTTCTCTTCTGATAAATCCTCCAGGTATTTTTCCTACAGCATACATTTTTTCTTCAAAATCTACACTAAGTGGGAAAAAATCAATATCCGCTCTTGGCTTATCAGCCATTACCGCAGTTACATTTACCACAGTATCTCCATAGCGTATCATAACTTGTCCGTTTGCCATTTCGCAAACTTTACCGATTTCTAGCTCTAGCAATCTTCCGCCAAAAGCTGTTTTGAATGTTCTATAATTTTCATACTTCATAATTAACAAACTACCTCCTTGTTAATTTTTACAATGGGCGTGCTCTATTGATAGTGTTACAAGAGCATTGCCCAAAAATACTAATAAAGCGGAGTTTAGTAATAACTCCGCTCAAATTCATTGTTACTTTCTGATGCCTAATTTTGCAATAAGTGTTCTGTATCTTTCAAGATCTTTGTCTTTAAGATAGCCTAGTAGGCTTTTTCTTTGTCCAACAAGCTTTAATAGCCCTCTTCTTGAATGGTGGTCACCTTTGTGAATTTTTAGGTGGTCATTAAGTTCATGAATTCTAGCTGTCAATACAGCAATTTGAACTTCTGGAGATCCAGTATCTCCTTCTTTTTGGCCATATTCTTTGATTATGGCTGTCTTTTTTTCTTTTGTTATCATTGTTTTCTCCTCTTCTTACTTGTCTTTTCTGCGTAAACTGTGTGTTTATACTGAAAATTTCAAGTAAATTTCATTTACACCTTTTGCTACGTCCAAGTCAGAGTCTCAAGAACCTGGCAAAAGGAAACTTCATACCTATGTATTGTATCATAAATATATTCATAAGTCTATTATTTATAAAAACTAAATTATTAAATTATTTTACTAAATTTCGCTAAATATCCACCCTATTTTACATCTCGTTATCTATTTTTATTTTTAAAAATCCTAAGCAGTTAAAAATCCATTAATGCGCTTCCTTAATTTATATGTTTATAAGGATGTATAAATTCATCAAAACAGCCCAGCAGCTTGTTTGCTACTGGACTATTTTTGTTTTTCATCATATGATAAGCTTTCTTTTATTCATTTTACTAACTTCAATAAAGCTTCTTTCTCTTATGCTTCTTCCCTATTTCTTTTCTTCATAAATAACATAATAGCTGTTCCTAGTAATGCTATTGCAACTAGCATTATTAATAAGAGGTTAAAAGTTGAACCCTGTTCTTCTTGGTTTTCAGTGCCACTCGCCAATGGAACTTGATCTTCTTCAACTGTTTCTAGCTCTGCAGGGACTGCTGCTGTTGGAACAAAATCAGCTACTATTGTTACTAGTGCCGCGGCAGGTGCTGGTATTGGAGCTGGTGTCGCTTCATCCGTTCCACCTGTTGTATCATCTCCTCCGGTATTTGTGTTTACTTCTTCAATTTCTACTGTTAAAGTAAATCCTTGCAATTTATTTTTCTTTGCCTGTTTTTCTACATCAGCAATTTTGCCTGTATCTGTATCAATTGCTAGTATTTTGTACTGAACTTCATGCACACCCTCTTCTGCTGGAGATGTCCAGCTTGTAGCATTGAATTTTCCTTTATTTCCAAGAAATCTTACTTCATACTCGTATCCATCTGGAAGGTTTTTGCTAATGTTTTTAAGAACCTCTTTGTTCTCTTCCAAAACATCATCTGCTTCCAATGTTATTCCTGAACCATCTACTACCTTGGTACTAGCATTATACTCTAATCCTGAAATTATTTGTAGGTTTTTCGAATTTGCATTACTTACAAAATGATTATCGTCAAAGTATTTTTCGTTTATTGTTAAAGGTATAGCATCTTCTGAGTCTAGTTTGAATTTTTTCTCATCAGTGTCTAATCTTAAAGGTATGTCAGAAGAAGCATATGTCTTTGGATCTGTGCCTACTATTTCTTCAAATGATTCTCCAATAATTGGTTGACCTTGCTTAACTAGTGGATTGTTATTTATATCTGAGTACCAAGCTCTTAGCTCTTTACCTTTTACCGCCGTTGTGAAATCTCCTGCAACTTGGCTCATTTCATATCCATAGTTGTTTCCATCTATTCCTTCAAAACTACCTTTTTCAACTTTAAGATTTGAACCTTCTACTATTGCTACTGAATTTGAATCTACCCAGTATCTAACAAGTCTAGGGTATATTTTAATAAACACTTCACCTGTATAGGAATTACCTTCTGTGTCTTTTACTTCATAAGTATATGTTCTAGCAGCCACATCACTATCACTAAAAGTTCCTTCTGGTTTTTGGCCATCAACCCATTTTACATTAGTTGGTGCATTCTTAGGCTTATTCTCATAGCTTAGGGAACTCTTCTTTAGTTCTACTCCTTCTACGCCACCTACATTTATTTTTCCTTCAACAAATTCTATTAATTCATCCTTTGTAGGAAGGTTTACTTCTTTGCCATCATATACTTTTTCTACATTATAATCATCAATAGTTTCAACATTTGTTTTTTTCAAAACTTTTTTCGCTTCAGGTTCTACTGTCTCTGGAGCAGCGGCAGGTGTATAAACTAATTCCTCTGTAATACCTCCCTCGTAGCCTATTGTAAATGCTACTTGGTTTCCTGCTTCGCTTGCAGACTGAGTATAAACCCCAGTATTTCCCAATTGTTCAAAACTTGGGGCAACAGAAACTTTTTCTACAATTAATAAAGTTTCTTCTTTAGGTGTTACAGTGAATCCAATTTCATTGCTTCCGTCGTCCTGTTTTGTTTCAGTAAAGGCTACTGTTGCATTTTCCGTAGATAGTACTGTGTTTGCACTGGTTTCCACAGCAAAGCCTGATACTCCAATACCAGTTAGAACTATTGCCATAGTCAATGTTACTGCAATAATTTTTATCATTTTTCCAATCATAATTACGCTCCTCTAATTTATTAAATATAAACTTTATTGATTTATTATAAATTCATTTTATCAAAGGAACCGAAACAACAATTGCATTTTTTTCTATTTTTTAATATTTATCTGCAATTCCAAATCATAATATCTAAATGCATCTTTTGATTTTTTTGATTTATTTTTCCTTAATTTTCTGATTTTATTTGTGCTTTCTTCCTCACTATTGTAAAGAGAATTTTAGCGATAAAGATGGCAATTGAGGGGAAATAAATTTTAATAGTTCTATTTAATTTTTTCATATCAAAGCCACAAAAACTTAGTTTATAAGGCAAATTAGCTTCATATACACTCATGATAAGCCATTGCTTCTAAGCAGTCTTTCTTTATTTGCCGGCTTAGAGCTTCAACATTTTCGAATTTTTGTTCATCTCTGGTTTTCTTTAAAAATTCCACCCTTATTTTCTTTCCGTAAAGTTCTTTATTAAAATCAAATATATGTGTTTCGATATTCTTTGCAAACTTTCCTATTGTAGGCTTTTCTCCTACATTAGTAATGCTACTATAGGTAACACCGTTATAGATTGATTTGGTAATATAAACTCCATTTGCTGGTGTCACCATAGTATCATCAATTACCAAATTAGAAGTTGGAAATCCAATACTTTTACCTAGTCTATTACCTACTACTACTTCTCCATCTACAGCATAGTTTCTGCCCATATATTTGTAACACTCATAAACTTTTCCTTCTTCAATAAGCTTTCTTATTAAGGTTGAACTTACCAGCATCTCATCTATTAAGTAAGGTTCCATCAGGTGCATTCCAAAAC
>CAYJJM010000087.1:5536-5977 GCA_964370515.1 uncultured Oscillospiraceae bacterium
AAACCAATTTCTATTCCCATTTTCGTTAAAATTTCTGGATTTCCCTCTGCCTTTTCGCCAAATCTATAATTAAATCCACAGTAAGCCTCTTTCATCTTTAGTTTTTTTATCAATATATTAATAATAAAGTCTTCCGCCGAAAGATTTTGAATGCTTTCGTCAAAAGGCAAATTAAACATATACTCCACTCCCAATTCTTCTAAAATACGAATTTTCTCTTGGTGAGAAATAATGTTTTTAATTTTTTCTTTTTTAGTTAAATTTCTTGGATGGTTCGCAAAGGTAAAGACAGCCGACTTTAAGCCTGCAACCTTCGCATTTTCTATGGCTCTTTTTATAAGTTCTTGATGTCCAATGTGTATGCCATCAAAATTTCCAAGAGCAATTACAGTTTCTTCAATATTTGATATTTCTTCTAATTTATTAAATATTTTCATTAGG
>CAYJJM010000088.1:0-3166 GCA_964370515.1 uncultured Oscillospiraceae bacterium
ATAAGACTAGGAAGGGCAGCTGTACCTATGGTATATGAAGAAGGTGACCAAATAGAAATAGGTAAGGGCACGGAAATAAAAGCAGGAAAAGACATAACCATAATTGCTACAGGAATAATGGTAGCAGAGGCCATAGAGGCAGCTAAAATATTAGGAGAAGAAGGCATTGAAGCTAGAATAATTGACATACATACTATTAAACCTATAGACGAAGAAATTATAATCAAAGGTGCAAAGGAAACAAAAGGAATAGTAACCTGTGAGGAACATTCAATAATCGGAGGACTAGGAGAAGCTGTTTGCCATGTTTTGGCAACATCATGTCCGAAACCTGTTAGATTAGTAGGGCAACTAGACACATTTGGTGAATCAGGAAAACCTCAAGAATTAAAAGAAAAATATAAAATGACATACAAAGAAATAGTGGAAAAGGCAAAGGAAATAATGAAATTGTAATAGAACGGTAGGCTTAGTGAACTTTATAAGAGTGTATAGTAAGCCTATAATATGAAACTGTGTTTTATCCTTAATGTAAACTGTGTTTAAGCTGTGTTTTATCTTTAGAAATTTGCGAAAGGAAGAAAAATATGATATACTATATCAGTATTTGTATGTGTGAAAGAGAGAAATATTGATGATTGTTTTTGACAATGTGACCAAAAAATATAAAACAAATATCGGGCTGGACAAGGCCACCATTGTAATAAATGAGGGAGACTTTGTTTTTTTGGTGGGACCTAGTGGAGCAGGAAAAACCACATTTATAAAACTTCTTCTCAAGGAAATTGAACTGGATAGAGGAACTATTACGGTAAATGGAAGAGTTGTAAATAAACTTAGCAAAAAAGAAGTCCCATATCACAGGAGAGAAATCGGAATGATATTTCAGGACTTTAGGTTGCTCCCCAAAAAAACCGTATTTGAAAATGTAGCATTTGCCCTTGAAATAACCAATCACTCTAGGGCGGATATAGAAAAAATGGTACCAATGGTACTTAATGTAGTAGGAATAGGCAATAAAATAAATAAATATCCAAATGAACTTTCGGCAGGAGAGCAACAAAGAGTTGCTATTGCAAGGGCTTTGGTAAATAGGCCAAAGGTAATTGTTGCTGACGAACCTACAGGAAACTTAGATCCTAAGACTGCTTGGGAAATAATGAAACTTTTGGACAGCATAAATGAACAGGGAACTACTATTATAATGGTAACCCATGCAAAAGATATTGTTGACAAAATGCAAAAGCGTGTAGTGGCTATAGACAAAGGAAGAATAATTAGAGATCAGCAGGGAACATATAGCAATGTTTCTAAAGGAAGAATTGGGTCAAACAGATTTGCGAGAAACAATATTTACAAAACCGTTGATGAAAGAGTGGAGGCACTGTTAAATAAAAATGAAGAATAACTCAGGGTATACAATCAAGCAAGGTCTAAAACAACTTTTTAGAAACAAACCTATGACAATAGCAGCCACCTTTGCCATAACAGCAATGCTGCTTATTTTGGGTATATTTTTTGCTGTAATTTTAAATTTAAACGCTGCCATTTCTGGAATAAAAGATGACTATAATAACATAGAGTTATTTTTACTAGAAGAAACCACAGAAGAAAGAGCTGAAGAAATTCAAGAAGACATCAAAGATTGGAACAATGTAGAAGATGTAGGATATAGAACTAAAGAAGAAGCCTTAGAAATTCTAAAAGATAGATGGGGAGAAAATGCATACTTACTGGATACTCTAGGTGATAATCCTCTTCCTAATTCAGTCTTGATATATATGGAAGATTTGGAGAATGCAGAAGACACTGTAAACAAAGCAAAGAAACTTGAAGGGGTAGAAGATGTAACTTTTTACAAAGACACCGTTGATAAATTGCTTTCCATTGCAAATGGGTTCCAAATTGGAACAATAATACTAATAACATTCCTGGTAATTGTTTCAGTAGTGGTGGTTTCAAATACAATTAAACTTACAGTATTTGCCCGGTCTGAAGAGATAACTATAATGAGATATGTTGGAGCAACCAACGGATTCATAAGGGGACCATTTATAGTAGAAGGCATATCAATTGGAATTATATCTGCAATAATTTCAGGTGGGGCAATATTAGGACTGTACTTTTATGTGACCAAAGCCTTTGGAACAGATGCCATAGCCCTCTTATCCACATCCCTTGTTCCTATTAGCACACTTGCTATTTATATTAGTGGAACATTTTTGCTACTTGGAGTTACAATAGGAACATTTGGAAGCCTATTGTCCTTAAGAAGATTTCTGGAAAAATAATTTGATAATATAGATTTGGTGTAACTGAGGAGACGCACCAATCTTTAAATATTATATAAGAAAAGCCTCGAAACTTTACTTAATGTTAGGAGGTATTAAATGACATTTATTGAAAACAAAAAAGCTAAAATATTTATAGCTTTGCTTGTTGTGTTTTTTGTGGCTATTGGAACGGTTAGTGTAAATGCCAGTTCTTTGAGTGATGTAAACGATCAAATTGACGATGCTAGAGATGACCTTGCCCAAGGGGAGGAAGAAATAGAGGATCTTAATGCTAGAATAACTAGCCTTAATAACCAAATAGCTGCGGCAGAAGAAGACATAAGAGTTCTAAGCGCCGAGATAACTGAGGCAGAAGCAGAGTTAGAAAGAGTAACTAAGGAATTAGAAATAAAACAAGCAGAAATTGACAAAAAAAATGAAGAGTTAGGTGGAAGACTGAGAAACATGTACAAGAATGGAAGCTTAGGCTTTGTAGATGTGCTCCTAAGTTCATCTAATGTAACAGATTTGTTTTTGAACTATGATATGGTTCAGATGATCTATGCCAATGATCAAGATTTGATGTCGGCCCTAGAGGACGATTATGCCATTATAGAAGAAGAACTTGGCAAGATTGAGGAAATAAAGGCAGGACTTGATGAAAAGAAAACAGAATTATCTGCCAAGGAAAAAGAACTGAATTCGGCTAAAACTGCATTAGCTGAGGAGAGAAGTAAAATTTCCGCTGAAAATTTAGAATTAGAAAAACAAATACAAGACTTACAAGCAGATGCAGATAGGCTTACTGCAGAACTTGCAGGAAGTAGTGGAGGAAGCTATACTGGCGGAGATTTAAGTTGGCCAACAACAACAAGGTGGATTACTTCTTACTT
>CAYJJM010000088.1:3176-5948 GCA_964370515.1 uncultured Oscillospiraceae bacterium
AATCCTTTTGGAAGTGGAACAACCTACCACACAGGTATTGATATTGGAGTTGGAACAGGGACCCCAATTTATGCTGCAAACTCAGGAACAGTATATCATTCTGGATGGTATGGCGGATACGGATACACTGTTATTATAAACCATGGTGGTGGCATGATGACTTTATATGGACACAACAGCAGACTTTATGTTAGCAAGGGAGAATGGGTAAGTAGAGGAGAACATATTGCAGGAGCAGGCAGTACGGGAAACTCTACAGGACCACATCTACACTTTGAGGTAAGGGTAAATGGAGCATATAAAAATCCTTTAAACTACCTATAAAATTTATTGATTAGAAAATAGGGACAGATTGCATGATTAAAAAAAACTCAATAGTTTTAGAAATTCTAAAAAAAAGAGGAATAATAGAAGAAAAGGATATTGCTGAATTTATTTCCAGTAAACCGATGAAAACATATGATCCATTCTCGCTTCATAATATGGAAGCGGGAGTGGATTTTGTATTGAAAGGAATAGAAGAAAAAAAGAAAATTTATATATATGGTGACTATGATACAGATGGGGTTACTTCTATTGTGATTTTAAAAACTGTGCTAGAGTATATTAACGGAGAAAAAAACTCCGTTAACTACTATATTCCTTCCAGAATAGAAGAAGGATATGGACTTTCGATAGAAGCACTAAATAAAATAAAAGAACAAGGGGGAGAACTGGTTATAACCGTAGACTGTGGTTCTGTATCCTATGAAGAGGTAGAGTATGCAAAGAAAATAGGCTTAGAAATAATAGTGACAGACCATCATGCTTTAGGAGAAAAAAAACCTTCTTGCCTAATCATCAATCCCAAACAAGAGGAATGTAAATATCCATTTAAAGGACTGGCAGGCTGTGGCGTAGCATATAAATTGGCACAGGCACTAATTACAAAAACAAAAAAGGATAGGACAATTCTAAAAGATTTACTGGATGTTTTAGCTGTAGGAACTGTAGGAGATATTGTACCTTTAATAGATGAAAATAGAACATTTGTGAAATATGGGTTAAAAGAAATCAACCTAGGAAAAAGACCAGGGATAGTAGCTTTGCTAAAAGCTATAAGCAAAGAAGGAGAAATAAACTCAGAAACCATAGGGTATATAATTAGCCCTCATATAAATGCATCAGGGAGAATGAGCAATGCTAATATAGGTGTAGAACTGTTATTGGAAAAAGACAAAGCAAAAGTAGATGAAGCTGTAGAAAAATTAGTATTCTATAATAAAGAAAGAAAAAAAGAGCAAGAAAACATACAGGAAAAGTGTGAAATATATATTGAAGAACAATGCCACGGTCAAGATTTTTTAATAATATATGCAGAAGATGCCCATGAAGGTATTACAGGAATAGTTGCAAGCAAGATAAAGGAAAAATTTAATAGGCCTACAGCAATAGTAACTGATTCAAATGAAGGCTTAAAAGGCACTTCAAGAAGCATAAAAAATATTAACTTACATGAATTTTTAAAAACCAATGAAGATATTTTTTTGAAATTTGGAGGTCATAAAGGTGCCTGTGGATTTTCATTAGAAAAAGAGAAACTACCAATTCTTAGGGAAAGGGTGTCTGAGAAAATAGAAAAACTCAAAGAAGAAAACCAAGATATTTTTGCACCTACAAAAGAAGTGGATGTTATATGTCTTCCAGAAGAACTAACCCTAGACATGGCAGAAGAACTAAAAGAATTAGAACCTTATGGAGAAGGCAATGAAAAACCAATTATGGAGTTAAAGAATGTAACTTTCACAGGACAAACCTACCTAGGTTCTGAAGAAAAGCATGTTAAATTTTATATAAAAACAAAGGAAAAATCAGTAATAGAATGTGTGAAATTTTTCGTAGAAGATAAGGACAAAAAAAATATTTTTAATGGAGAGAAGGTTGATGTATGGGGGACAATAGGAATAAACCAGTGGAATAATAGAAAGACGGTTCAATTAATAGTAAATCAAATAGAAACAAAGTAAAAAACAAAACAAATAATGGAGAAAGCTATATCTAAGGAAAAAGAGATTAACAATAGAAAACAAAAAAACAGAAAATCAACAAAGCAGAATAGAAATCAATATAGAAACAAAGAGGGGAAAAATGATAAATATTTCAAAAATAAAATTAGCAATTGTAATATTGTGCGTTTTTATAGGTGGAGCGGCAAGCTTTTTTGGCTTTACAAAAATCCAATATTTAACAGGCTCAGGTTATACATCTGTGCCTAATGATGAATATAAGGAGATGATAGAATTATCAGAACAATATTATAAACTAGATACATTTATTGAAGAAATATCGACATACTATTATAAAGATGTTGACATGGACCAACTATTTGAGCATCTTTATAGAAGTCTTTTTGATTTCTTGGACGATGAATATTCTATGTACTTGGATAAAGAAGAGATGGATCTTATCAATCAAGAACATGATGGTTCATATTCAGGAGTAGGAGTAGTTATTTCATATAATGAAGATGGAGAATGTGAAGTCCTAAGTGTTATAGGAGATTCTCCTGCAGAAAAGGCAGGAGTTAAAAGTGGAGATGTTATAGTAAATGTAGATGGAGAAGCCTTTGATTCTATAGAGGGGTTTTCATCTGCACTTAGGGGAACAGAAGGAACAGAGGTAAAAGCAGAAATAAAGAGGGGCAATTCAGATCTAACCTTTACAATGAAAAGAGCAATGTTAGATGATCAAGCAGTAACAGGGCAAATTCTAGATGATAATATAGGCTATATT
>CAYJJM010000089.1:0-5865 GCA_964370515.1 uncultured Oscillospiraceae bacterium
TGAGGTTAAAAAACCATATAAACCTAGCAAAAAAAACAGATTTGGATTATTGTTGGAAGGCACTTGGTACGAACTTGTTATAAATGAGAATTTAATTCCATCTAATCCTGTAGATTCACTAGATGTATCTCTGCTACAAAACTTAATTTTGGAACCAATTTTGGGAATAAAAGATCCAAGACAAGATAAAAGAATTGACTTTGTTGGAGGGATAAGAGGACTAGAAGGATTAATCGAAAGGGTGAATAATGATATGAAGCTGGCATTTTCAACCTATCCCGTAGATATAAAAGATTTAATCAATGTGTCAGATAGTGGCCTTATAATGCCACCAAAATCCACATGGTTTGAGCCTAAAATTGGAAGTGGACTTTTTATTTATGAACTCTAATTTATGATGAAAATTCAAAAGGAACAAACATAAGAAACCAAAGAGAAAATTTATTTTTTTCTCAAAACATATTTATGTCTATAGCCCCATATACCAAGGAGGGACTATGAAAGTAAGAGAATTGCCAAAAGGAGAAAGACCGAGAGAAAAAGCCATATATAATGGTGTTGAAACTTTATCAAATGCAGAGTTGTTAGCTATGTTTATTAGGACAGGAACCAAAGAAAAATCTGCAATTGATATAGGGGAAGAAATTATTTCATTAAGTGAAAGAGGAATTGGATTTTTATCTACTTGTTCTATTGAAGATTTGTCGGAGATTAAGGGAATTGGCACAGCAAAGGCTTGCGAGATAAAGGCGGCTGTTGAACTAGGAAAAAGAATTGCTACTACTCCATCCCACAAAAGGAAACCAATTTCATCTGCAGAAGATGCCGTGGATTTTTTCATGGAAAGAATGAGATATTATGAAAAAGAACATTTTAATATTCTTTTGTTAAACAGCAAAGGAGAAATCATATCAGAAAAAAATATTTCTATTGGTGACATATCATCTAGTATAGTTCATCCAAGAGAAACTTTTACTTGGGCCGTCAGACTAAGAGCTACGGCATTGATTCTTGTTCATAATCATCCAAGTGGAAACCCAGAACCAAGTAATGAAGACATAAGAGTTACCAAAAGGCTTATTGATGTTGGTGAACTACTGGGGATTAAAGTTTTAGACCATATTATAATAGGTGACGGTATTTATACAAGTATGAAAAAAGAGGGGATTATAAACTAATATAAAGAATCCTTAATGAACTTAATTTTGATTATTTATAGTGACTATATACACTGCTATTATTGCTCAGAATTTCATTGATTGGTACTTCGCAATGTCAGATAGGAATTTATATTAGCAAGTAAATATAAGAAAGGAAACCATGTCAAAAGTAATTCTTTTTGCCTCTGGAAAAGGCGGGGCTGGAAAATCTTTTATATCATGTAATATTGGTGCCGCTCTAGCTGAAAAAGGGAAAAGAGTAGTTCTATTAGATTTGGATAGCAACTTTAAAAATCTAGATATATATTTAGGCTTAGAAAGTAAAGCTGTGTTTAATATTATGGATGTTTTAGATGGAACGTGTACTCTTAGGCAAGCTTTATTACAAGATAAACGCTTCGGGCACTTATATTTGCTTCCTGGTCAATCCTCATATAATAAAAATACAATTTCCGAAAATCAAATAAATCAATTGATAGAGGTGCTTAAAAAATATTTTGATTTCATACTCATAGATTCTCCTACAGGGCAAAACCAGATAATAACATCTCTTAGGAACTCTATTGATGTAGCAGTTCTAATAGTAGAACCTAATATACCAACACTTAGAGATTCTAATATTTTTTCTAAATATTTAAGAGATATGGGAGTTAAAAAAATTGCTTGTGTATTAAATAAAGTCAACACAAAACTTATCGTGGAGAAATTGATTCCCTCTGTTACAGAAATTTCAGAGGAACTAAATATGGAAATTTTAGGCATGATACAGTATGACGATAATATTTTAGTTTCTACGAACTTTGGCATTCCTGTTTATTCCAAGAAAGAATCATATATTGCAGAAAATATAGACAATATTTTGGAAAGGATACTATCTCTTTAAATAAGAATTTTAAAATAATCCTTAGTAAACTTAACTTGATTATTTATAGGAGTATAGGAACTACCATAATTGATTATAGGTTCAACAACTGGTGCTTCGTAATGGCAGATAGCAAATTTAATTTTTATAGTTTGAAAATTATAAATTTAATAATTTATAATTTATCAATTACCTTGACTTTTTATTCAATTTAAATTATATTTAAATTGAATAAATTTTTTATTGAGTAGTATCATGTAAATGATTTACGATAAAAAAACTTAATATTGGAAGGAGCGTATGTATGAATGTAATTATACTAGTCGTCTCGATTATTGTCACACTCATTTTAGGTGTTTTAGTTGGATACATTTTAAGAAAAGTATTGGCAGATAAGACGATAGGAAGTGCTGAATTAGCTGCAAAAAACATGTTGTTAGATGCTGAAAATCAAGTCACTTCAATAAGAAAGGAAATTGAACTAGAAGCAAAAGAAGAAGCACACAAAATAAAAATTGAAGCAGAAAAAGAAGTGCGTGAAAGAAGAAATGAAATCTCAAAATCTGAGAACAGACTTATTCAAAAAGAAGAGTCAATTGATAAGAAATTAGATAATATTGAAAGAAAAGAGCAAAGCATTGCAAGTAGAGAACAAAATATTATCAACAAACAAACAGACTTAGAAAAATTATACAAATCACAGTTGGAAGAACTACAAAAAATCTCAGGATATACAGCAGAAGAAGCAAAGAAAATTTTACTGGAAAGTATAGAAAGTGAGATAAGAGGTGAAGCCTCCGCTTTAATTAAAGAAATAGAGGAAAAGGCAAAAGAAGAGGGAGAAAAAAGAGCAAAAAATATTCTTACTAATGCCATACAACGATATGCTGCTGATCATGTGGCAGAAAGCACAGTATCTGTAGTGCCTCTACCTAATGATGAAATGAAGGGTAGAATTATAGGGAGAGAAGGAAGAAACATAAGAGCCTTAGAAACAGCGACAGGAATTGAACTTATTATCGACGATACTCCAGAAGCAGTTATATTATCAGGCTTTGATCCTGTAAGAAGAGAAGTTGCTAGAATGTCCCTTGAAAAATTAATAGTAGATGGTAGAATACATCCTGCGAGAATAGAAGAAACTGTTGAAAAATCTGAAAAGAAAGTAGAAGCAATAATTAAGGAAGCAGGAGAACAAGCAACATTTGATGTTGGTATACACAATCTGCACCCTGAATTAATAAAGTTGCTTGGAAGATTAAAATATAGAACTTCATATGGACAGAATGTACTAATTCACTCCATTGAGGTAGCACACTTAGCAGGACTTATGGCTGGAGAGTTAGGGCTAGATGTAAAAATTGCAAAGAGAGCAGGACTTCTACATGATATCGGAAAAGCATTAGACCATGAAAAAGAAGGAAGCCATGTAGAAATAGGAATAGAGGTTCTTAGAAAATATAAGGAATCCCAAGCGGTTATTGATGGTATGGCTTCTCACCATGGAGATTATGAAGCAAAATCAATGGAAGCAGTACTAATTACTGCTGCAGATGCACTGTCCGCAGCAAGACCTGGAGCAAGAAGAGAGACTCTAGAAACCTATATTAAGCGTCTTCAAAAATTAGAAGAAATTGCTAATGTGACAAAGGGTGTTGAAAAATCTTTTGCGATACAAGCAGGAAGAGAAATTAGAATTATTGCAAAACCAGAAGAGATAAAGGACGATGAATTACCAGCATTGGCTAGAGAAATTTCCAAAAAAATTGAAGATGAAATGGACTATCCAGGTCAAATTAAAGTAAATATAGTTAGAGAAACTCGAGCTATAGATTACGCAAAATAAAATTTATGATAATTTAAAGAGGAGTTAATGCTCCTCTTTAAATTATAGTTGAATATTGATATATAAGGCAGCAAATGGAAATAAAAAGTTATTTAGATAATAGTGCAACAACAAAACCATATAGCTCTGTATCAGAAGCTATATTTAGTGCATCTGAAAATAGCTATGGAAACCCCAGCTCATTACATAAACTAGGGTTTGAAAATTCAAAAATAATAAAAAGCGAAAAAGAAAAAATCTTAAACTCTTTTAATTCTAAGTTTAGCAAAGTAATTTATACAGGCTCAGGAACAGAAGCAATTAATTTAGCAATAAGAGGAATTGCAAATGTAAAAAAAAGAAATGTGGGAGCAATTCTTACTTCTGATATTGAACATCCAGCAACCCTTGAAACCATAAATAACTTAGCCCAAGATGGATGGAAAAAAGAAGTACTAAAAGTAAACGAACATGGTCTTATTGATATTTCAAATATAAAAGAAACAATAATTAATGAGGAAGTTTCTATTGTTTCAATTATGCATGTGAATAATGAAGTTGGAACAATACAACCTATTGATGAAATAAGCAAAATCATAAAACAAATAAATAATGAGAAAAAATTAGAAAAACAGATCTATTTTCATGTAGATGGAATCCAAGCATATAAAAAACTTAACTTTAATTTAGAAAATATTAATATGTATTCTTTTAGTGGACATAAAATACATGGTCCCAAAGGAATTGGCTGTTTACTCATTGATGAAAGCACAAGACTGACTCCTCAAATAACTGGAGGAGGACAAGAACTTGGACTCAGATCGGGAACGGAGGATGTTTCTGGAATCATAGGATTAGGAGAAGCTATCAATAAAAAAATTGACCTAGAGTTAATTAAAACCATAAGAGACACCCTGTTAAGTGGAATAAAATCAGAAATTAATGATATTAAAGTGAACAGCCCAGAAGAATCAACCATTTTAAATACTTCAGGACTTTGTGCACCACATATCTTAAATATATCTTTTTTAGGAATTCGGGGAGAAGTTTTGCTACACTTATTAGAAGAAGATGGAATTTTTGTTTCTACAGGATCAGCATGTTCATCAAACAAGAAAAGCACTTCTCATGTGTTAAAAGCAATGGAGCTTAGAGAAAAAGAGATAGAAGGAGCAATTAGATTTAGCGTGGGAGCCTTAAATAAACACTCAGAAGTTGAATATGTGGTCGATCGTTTAAAAATTAGCGTAAATAGACTAAGAAACTTAAAAAGGAAAATATAGAACTAATTATTTTGGAGTAGAAAATGAACGAAAAGAATATATTTATAGTAAGATATGGCGAAGCATCATTAAAAGGACAAAATAAACCTTATTTTGAAAGAATGCTTGTAGAAAGATTGAAAAAGCTTTTAAAAAAATTCAATAAATCAGAAGAAGGGCAAACAGGAAAAAATGTAGTCATACAAAGAGATAGTGGGTTAATTTTTGTAAGAGCTGATAAATCCATATCCAAAGAAGCAATAACAGAAGAAATTTTAAAAGTTTTTGGAATAGCATCAATTAGTATAGCTATCGAATGTCAGCCTAATATGGATGATATTTATAAAAAGGCGGTGGAATATGTTAATGATTTTATTAATGAAAATTCCATAAAAAAATTAACTTTCAAAGTTGAAGCACGAAGAGCTGACAAAAATTTTCCAATTAAATCTCCAGAAATTGCAAGGCTTGTTGGGGGAGCAATTTTAAAAGGCTGTAATATAAAAGATGAACAGGGAAAAATTTTGCAAGAAGTTAAAGTGGATGTACATAGGCCAGAAATATCTATATTCATAAATTTAAGAAAAGATATTGCCTATATTTACCAACAAAAAATAGAAGGTCAAGGAGGGCTACCTTTAGGAACAACGGGAAAAGGCATGCTGCTTCTCAGTGGAGGAATTGATAGCCCAGTAGCAGGTTTTATGATGGGCAAAAGGGGAATGAAAATAGAAGCTGTACATTTCCACTCTTTTC